>NZ_AEIQ01000111.1:0-39988 GCF_000152185.1 Dermacoccus sp. Ellin185
CGGGTGACCCAGGGCCTCGGGCGTCAGCCGGGCGCGCGCGGCGTGCAGTTCGTGGGCGGAGGCGGTGGCGTCGGCCGGACGATCGGCGGGCATCTTGCTCGTCGCGCGGGTGAACCAGGCGTCGAGGGGGGCCAGGGACGCGTCAGCGCTCGAGGGTGGATGCGGCGCTTCGTGGACGTGGCGGTAGGCGACCTGGACCGGGGAGTCGCCGTCGAACGAGCGACGCCCCGTCAACATCTCGGCGAGGACGAGGGCGGAGGCGTAGACGTCGCCGCGCGGACCGGAGTGGCCGAATCGGGCGGGTTCCACCTGCTCGGGCGCGAGGTAGGAGGCGGTGCCGATGAGCATCTCGTTGTCGGCGCTCACGGACGAGCGCGCCGACGAGACGGCGCGCGCCAGACCGAAATCGGCGATCTTCACGACCCCGCGCGAGCTGATGAGGATGTTCTCGGGCTTGATGTCGCGGTGGACGAGGCCCGCGTGATGGGCGGCGCCGAGCCCGTCGAGCACCTGCTCGAACAGTGCGAGCAGCTCGCCGGTGGGGCGTCCGCCACGGTTGATGACGTCGCGCATCGTGACGCCGTCGACGAGTTCCATCGCGAGGAACACGACGTCACCGTCGCGCCCCTGGTCGTGGACGGCGACGACGTGCGGGTGGCTGAGCCGTGCGGCGGCGCGCGCCTCGCGCTGGAAGCGGGTGACGAAGGCGGGGTCGCGTGCGAGGTCGGCGCGCAGCACCTTGAACGCGACGTCGCGCTCGAGGCGTGTGTCGTGCGCGACGTAGACGCGCCCCATCCCGCCGTCGGCCAGGTGGCTTCTCACCTGATAGCGGCGTTCGATCAGCTGCCCGATGAGGGGGTCGGCTTGGATCGGCTCCACGAGCGCAGTCTAGGCGGCTCCGCGTGTGCGTCGGCTGTGCACGCCCGCGTCAGGAGAAACGCTTCATGTGGGTATTGACGCTCGCGACGTACCGGCGGGTGTCGGGGTACATGCCGTGCGCGCGCACTGCTCCAAGACCTTGGTAGTAGGCGGCGATGGCCTCGTTCTGATCGTGCGCGTGCTCGGTGAGGAAACGCAGCGTTACGACGCCGGCGGTGATGTTGTCCTGCGTGTCGAGCAGGTCGAGGTGACGATGCACGATGGAGCCGGCCCACTGCCCGGTCGTGGGCGTGACCTGCATCGTGCCGAGGGCGTCGCAGACCGAGACGGCGCTCTGCCGGTGACCCGATTCCTGCCAGCCGATCGCGAGGGCGAGCTTCGGGCTGACGCCGTAGCGCTTCGCGGTCGAGGTGATCATCGCGCGGATCTGCGCCTGCCCGGGCAGGTCGGCCGCGGCGAGCTGACGGCGGTGGCGGTCACCGGAGGCGACGAGGGACGCCGGATAGCCGCGCGCCGCCGCCGTCCCGGCGTAGCGGACGACGCGCTTCGGCTTCGGGGCGTGCGTCGAAGGGCCCGGGTGCGGCGTGGCTGCGGGTTTCGTCGCCGCACGGGTGGGCTTCGTCGCCGGGTGGGGTGACGGCGTGTGCGCGGCGGAGGTAGCGACGGGGACGCGCAGCGTCGTGCCGGGGAGCAGGCGGCGCACCTCGATGCCGGGATTCGCCTTGACGATGGCGGCGACGCTGGAGTGCATGCGTCGCGCGATGCCGTAGACGGTGTCGCCGACGCGCACGCGCGTCGTCGCCATCCTGCGCACCGGCTTCTTCGCGGCGTTCGCGCGGTGTGACGTCGGCGTCTCGGCGTGCGACTGCGGGCCGCGCAGCTGGTGGTGCACGGGCTGGGCGGCGCTGTGGACGGCGACGGGCAGGGCGAGAAGGGCGGGCATGTGTCCACGCTAGGTCGCGGCTGTGACGTTTTGGTGGAGGCGCGCTCGACGTGCGCCGATGAGAGAGTCTCTGGCACCCTGTGAGGGTGAATGACGCAACCGCACCTGACCTCGAGACCCTCGTCGGCGACTGGCTGACCGTACCCGACCTCGCCGAGGCGCTCGGCATGTCGCTGCGCCAGGTGCGTCAGATGATCGCCGACCGCGAGATCATCGCGAGCCGCGTCGGGGAGCGCAACGTCGTCGCGGTGCCGGCCGCCTTCATCCAGGGCGGCGGCGTGCTCGCCTCGCTCATGGGCACCGTCACGGTGCTCAACGACGGCGGGTTCGACGACGACGAGGCCATCCGCTGGCTGTGCACGCCGGACGAGACCCTCCCGATCGACGGGGCACCGATCGACATGCTGCGCGCGGGCCGCAAGGCCGAGGTGCGCAAGCGCGCCATGGAGGACGCGTTCTGATCGCGAGCTGCCGCGTCAGAACGTGCGGGCCGTCGTCGACTCGATGAACGCCTCCAGCGCGGCGTAGGCGTCGGCCGGCACCTGGCTGCGCACACCGTCCAACGCCGCGCGGGCCCGCTGAGCGCCCTCGGCGATGCGCGCTTCGACGGCGTCGACGGCCCCTGATTCGCGAGCGAGCACACGGATGCGTTCGACCTCGTCCTCGCGCAGGTCGTCGTGGCCGAAACGCTCGGCGAAGAACGTGCCGACCTCCGGCTCGTCACCGGCGGCGTCGAGCAGGTGCGCGACGAGGACGGTGCGCTTGCCCTCGCGTAGGTCGTCGCCGGCGGGCTTGCCCGTCTGGGCCGGGTCGCCGAAGACGCCGAGCAGGTCGTCACGCAGCTGGTAGGCCTCACCGAGCGCGAGACCATACTGCGACAGGGCCTGCGTGACGTGGGGGGAGGCGCCCGCGCTCGCCGCACCGATGAGCAGGGGGTGCTCCATCGTGTACTTGGCGCTCTTGAAACGGATGACGCGCAGCGCACGCTCGATGCGCTCGGGCGTGCCCATCGTCGCCCAGGGCGTCGAGGCCTCGAGGACGTCGAGGAACTGACCGCCCATGAGCTGCGTGCGCATGAGGTCGAAGACGGCGCGACCGCGCGCGACCTCGTCGGCGGGCAGGCCGCTCGTCGCGTACATCTCGTCGGCCCACGTCAGGCACAGGTCGCCGGCCAGGATGGCGCCGGCCTCGCCGAAGCGGTCGGCGTCACCGTCGAGACCGCGGCTGCGGTGCGCGGCGGCCATCGCCCGGTGCGCGGCGGGCATGCCGCGTCGGGTGTCGCTCGCGTCCATGACGTCGTCGTGCAGCAACGCGGCGGCCTGGAACAGCTCCATCGACGCGGCGCAGCGCACGAGGGCGTCGCTGTCGGCTCCACCGGCGGCGCGGTAACCCCAGTACAGGAACGACGCACGCACACGCTTGCCTCCGCGCAGGAGGGTGGCGACGGCGTCGAGCATGAGGTCGGTCTGGCCGCCGAGGGGGGCGAGGACGTCGCGCTGATGGCTCACCTCGGCATCGAGGGTCTCCTGCAGTCGTTCGAGCAGGCGCGGCGCATCGAGAGAGTCGGGCACGGTGCGTTTCCTTTTCCAGATCGGCTACCAGTGAGCCTACGCGTAGCGGCGTGAGAACCGCGACCTGACGGGGTTGTCAGACGTCGGTCGTACATTCTTCTCATCGAACAGAAGTTCGATTTTCGTGGGGAGGGCTCTGCCCTCCACCGAGGAGGAGGTCGTGTGATGCGCGAGTACGACGACGTCGTCGCCATGGGGGTCGACGCGTGCGGCAAGCCCGTGGTCTTCGAGTGGCGCGGGCGTCGCTACCGGGTGACGCAGGTGCTCGACACCTGGCGTGAACGGGTGCCGTGGTGGCGTGATCCGGCCCGTCCCACGACACCTGACGAGCAGAGCGCCCCTGACGTCCAGCGCCGGCTCGAGCAACGCACCTGGCGTGTCGAGGCGACGGCCGGGCGCCGCGCCTCGAGCGGGGTCTTCCACCTCGTGCACCACGGTGAGCGCTGGTCGCTGCGCGCCCTCACCGACTGAGCTCATCGACTGAACCGCCCGTTCCCGCCCCATCGACGAAGGAAGTGCCC
The DNA here is from genome assembly GCF_000152185.1 of Dermacoccus sp. Ellin185. Lineage (NCBI taxonomy): Bacteria > Bacillati > Actinomycetota > Actinomycetes > Micrococcales > Dermacoccaceae > Dermacoccus > Dermacoccus sp. Ellin185. Next base: position 3,915 of record NZ_AEIQ01000111.1, read on the forward strand.
CATGACGACCCTGACCACAGCCCCGACCACGTCGACGTCGGTCACCTCGACGAACGCCGCCCCTGCCGTCTGCTCCACCGATCTGCTCGACCTCGTCGCGCGTTCCCACGACACCCTCGTCGAGGCCTGCACCGTCTCGACGAGTTCGCAGCGCTACGTCGCGGCGCATCTCGCGGCGCTGCGCGCCGCTGCTGGGTTGCTCGCGTGGAAGGCGCCGCGCAGCCTCAGCTCCAAGCCGCGCAGTGCGTGGGTGACGCTCGCCCAGCACGCGCCCGAGCTGGGTGAATGGGCGGCGTTCTTCACCGAGAGCGGGCGCCGCAGCCGCGCCGTGAGCGCAGGCATCCTCGTGCCCGCCGCACGAGAGGCCGACGATCTCGTGCGGCAGGCCGAGACGTTCCTGCAGATCGTCCTCGAGCACGCCGGTCTCCCGCCGCTCGCGCCGGTCGGTTCGCGCATGACCCCGGTCCAGGTGAGGTGAACCATGCAGTTCACGCACCTTCGGGTCGCCTCGTCGTACTCGCTGCAGTACGGCACGACCCCACCCGCGACACTCGTCGCCCGCGCCGCCGAGCTCGGGTACGGACGCCTCGCGCTCACCGACCGCGACGGTCTGTACGGCAGCGTCAAGTTCGTCGAGGCGTGCAGCGCCGCAGGCCTCGAGCCGATCCTCGGCGTCGACCTCGCGCTGGCGCCCGAGCGCGTGCTGCGGGCGCGTACCCCCGCCAAGGGTGGCCCGGCGCGGGACGAGCGGAGCCCGCGCGTCACCGTCCTCGCCCGCGGTGCGGCGTCGGGGCTCGCGCCGGGGCTGGGGTGGGCCCAGCTGTGCCGTCTCGTCACCGACGCTCATCTGAGCGGTGAGCGCGGCGCGCCCGCCACGAGTCTCGACCGGGTGGCCGCGCACGTCACGCACGAGAGCGAACCGAACCAGCCGGCACTCACGGTGCTCCTCGGCCCGGATTCGGACGTCGGGCAGGCACTCCTGCGCGGTCGTCACGCCGAGGCCGAGGCCCTGGTGCGTCGCTGGCGAACCGCTCTCCCGCACGGCGCGCTCGCCCTCGAGGTGGCCTGCCACGACGGCCCGCCCGAGGCGATGGCCAGTCGGCGTCACGCGACGAACCTGTGGCGCCTCGCCCGTCGGTGCGGCGTGCCCGCCGTGCTGAGCGGCTGGGTGCGTCATGGTGAGGTCGACGAGGCGATCACTGCCGACGTCCTCGACGCGGCACGCCGTGGGGTGGCGCTCGACCTGCGTCACCTGGATCGCACGAGCGTTCAGGGCCATCTGCGCCCTGAGGCGCAGATGCTGACGCAGGCCGAGGCGCTCGCCGAAGGGCTGGGTGATCTCGGCGCCGCGCTCGAGCTCGTCGGGGCGAGCGACCGGCTGGCGCAGGCGTGCGTCCAGCACCCGTTCCGAGACATCGGCATCGGGGCGGTGCACCTGCCCGAGGTCGAGGTGCTGGGCCTGACGGGCACCGACCCGCAGCGGGTGCTCACCGAGCGCTGTCACGCCGCGGTGAACGGACGCTACCCGCACGCGTCGGAGGCAAAACGGCGCGAGGTGCTGGAGCGGCTCGAGGAGGAGCTCGACGTGGTGCGTCACCTCGGGTACCCGACGTATTTCCTCACCGTCGCGCAGGTCTGCGACCTCATCCGCGACATGGGCGGGCGCGTCGCGGCCCGCGGGTCGGGCGCGGGCAGCCTCATCACCTACCTGCTCGGCATCAGCGGGGTCGACCCCATCGAGCACCGACTGCTCATGGAGCGGTTCTGCACGAGGGCCCGCGCGTCACTGCCCGACATCGACATCGACGTCGAGTCGGCGCGCCGCACCGAGATCTACGAACGCATCATGGAGCGCTTCGGCGGGGAGCGGGTGACGTGCGTGTCGATGATGGAGACCTACCGGGTGCGCCACGCCATCCGTGACGCCGGTGCCGCGCTCGGGATGGTGCCGGCCGACGTCGACGTCATCGCGAAGGCCTTCCCGCACGTCGCGGCCCGTGACGTGCGGCATGCGATCGAGGAGCTGCCCGAGCTGCGGGCGCGCGGGCTCGCCGAACCGGAGCTCGACCGGCTGTTCGACCTCGTCGAGCGCCTCGACGGGCTGCCGCGGCACATCGCGCTGCATCCGTGCGGGGTGATCCTGTCGAACGCCGGGCTGGCGCAGCGCACGCCGATGGAGGCGAGCTGGCTCGGTTTCCCGATGAGTCAGTTCGACAAGGACGACGTCGAGACGCTGGGGCTGCTCAAGCTCGACGTGCTCGGCATCCGCATGCAGTCGGCCATGGCCCACGCCGTCGCCGAGATCGAACGCGTCGAGGGTGCCGTCGTCGACCTCGACGACCCCGAGTGCGTGCCGTTCGACGACGAGGCCACCTTCGAGCTCATCCGCACGACGCGCACCCTGGGGTGCTTCCAGATCGAGTCGCCCGGGCAGCGGGAACTCATCGGCAAGTTCGGGCCGCAGCGTTTCGAAGACCTCATCATCGACATCTCGCTGTTCCGCCCCGGGCCGGTCAAGAGCGACATGATCACCCCGTTCCTGCGCGCGCGGCAGGGGTGGGCGCCGCCCGAGTACCTGCACGAGAGTCTGCGCCCGGCGCTGGAGGAGACGATGGGTGTCGTCGTCTTCCACGAACAGGTGCTGCGCATCTTCGCGCAGACGACCGGCATCACGCTGGCGCAGGCCGACGAGGTGCGACGGGCGATGGGCTCGAGCACCGGGCAGGAGAAGATCGAACTGTGGTGGCGCGAGGCCGCGCAGCACCGCGGCTACACGAGTGCGGAACGCGACCGCATCTGGGAGGTGCTCGCCGCGTTCGCCTCGTTCGGTTTCTGCAAGGCGCACGCCGCCGCGTTCGCCGTCCCCACCTACCAGTCGGCGTGGTTGAAGACCCATCACCTCGCCGCGTTCGTCGCAGGCGTTCTCACCCACGACCCGGGGATGTACCCCAAGCGACTCATCCTCGCCGACGTGCGGACGTTCGGCGTGCCCGTGCTGGGCGTCGACATCAACGCCTCGCGCCGCGAGTACCGCGTCGAGCGCGTGCCGGGCGAGGGCAGCGATGACGACCATCTCGGGTTGCGCATCGGTTTCCTCGACGTCAAGGGTATGAGCGAGCGCGAGATGACGTCACTCGTGGAGGGCCAGCCCTACACGAGCCTGACGGACGTGTGGCGCCGGGCGGGTCTGAGCCGGCCCGTCGTCGAGCGGTTGCTGCTCGTCGGCGCCTTCGACGCACTGCACGGCACCGGACGACCTGGCGTATGCGGCGCACCGACGCGGCGAGATCTGCTGCTCGAGCTCGACGACCTCGAACGGTTGGATCGGCACGCCTCGGCGCGTCTGACGCGTGGCGCTCGCCGTCGCATGATCAGTTCGGCCCCGGGCGTGGGCGCGTCTGTGAACGCGGACGGGGCCGCAGGAACGGTGATGGCTTTCGACAGCGTCGAGGCGGCACGTCGTCAGGCGCAGGGGCGACGGCCGCACGAGCGGTACGAGACGCAGGGCTCGCAGCTGGCCTTCGACATGCTCGACGACGGTGAGGCGGTGAGCAGTGGCCTGCCCGAGTTCACCCCGGCCGAGAAGGTGCGGGCCGAGCTCGACATCCTCGGGTTGGACGTCAGCGGGCACGTCATGCAGTTCTACGCGCCTCTCGTGCGGGCGTTGGGCGTCAGCCGGGCCTGTGACCTCGCGTCGCTGCACGGCGGCGAGACGGTGTGGTGCGCCGGCATCAAGGTCGCCACGCAGACACCGCCGGTGCGTTCGGGGCGACGCGTCATCTTCCTCACCGTCGACGACGGTACGGGCCCGGCCGACGCGACGTTCTTCGAGGACGTCCAGGGCCCCTACGCCGACACGGTCTTCCACGCGTGGATGCTCCTCGTGCGGGGCGTCGTGCGCCGCACCGGCCCGCGTGGGGTCTCGATCCGCGCGACGGGAGCGTGGGATCTGGCGCAGGCGTGGAAGGCGTGGGAGCACGACGGCGAGGCCGGGGTCCACCGTCTCGTCGAGGAGAGCGAGCGGCGCGGGGCGGAGCGCTCGGTCGGGGCCGCGCGCGGGCGGCGTCAGCTCGTGCACGCGTCGGGGTTCGCGCAGTCGCCGTACACCGACATCAAACCGGCGGGGGAGGCGCTTCGTGCCTCGCGCGCCGAACTGCCCGGCGAGGGTGAGGCTCCGTCACACCTGTGGCACGCGAGCCCGGGAAGCTCAGGAGGATGGAAACGATGATCCTGCACGTCGACATGGACGCCTTCTACGCCTCGGCGTCGCTCATCGAGCGCCCCGAACTCGTGGGCACCCCCGTCATCGTCGGGGGTGCGGGTCGCGGGGTGGTGCTGTCCGCCACGTACGAGGCGCGACGGTTCGGGGTGAGCTCCGGCATGCCCATGGGGCGCGCGCGCAGGCTGTGCCCGCAGGCGGTGGTGCTGCCACCCGACGCCGAGCTGTACTCGCGCATCTCGGGAGCCGTCATGCACCTGTTCGCTCAGGTGACGCCGCTCGTCGAACCCATCTCGCTCGACGAGGCGTTCCTCGACGTGAGCGGGGTGGCACCGACGCCGGGTCAGGCGGTTGCGCTCGGGCACCAGCTGCGTGACGCCGTCGCGGACGAGCAGATGATCACGTGCTCGGTCGGCATCGCGCCGGTCAAGTTCGTCGCCAAGCTGGCCTCGACGCGCGCGAAACCTGACGGGCTGCTCCTCGTCGAGCGCCACGAGACCCTCGACTTCCTCCACCCGCTGCCCGTCGAGGCGCTGTGGGGCGTGGGTGAGACGACGAAGGAGAAACTGCATCGCCTCGGGCTGCGCACCGTCGGCGATGTCGCACACCTGCCCGAACGCACGCTCGTGCGCGCCCTCGGGCAGAGCGCGGGCGTCACCCTGCACCGCCTCGCCTGGGGGCATGACGAGCGCCGCGTCGTCCCGCACGAACCCGAGCGCAGCATCGGTTCGGACGAGACGTTTCCCGCCGACCTCGACGACGCCGTCGAGATCAAGCGCGAGCTGCTCAAGCTGAGTGATCGGGTGGCGGCGCGGATGCGGGCGGCGCAGGTCGCAGGTCGGACGGTCGTGCTCAAGGTGAGGTTCTCGGACTTCACGACGATCACGCGCTCGCGCACGCTGCCCGAGCACACCGACGTCAGCCGCGAGATCTACGACGTCGCAGCGCAATTGTTCGACGCGCTCGCCCTGCAACGCGCGCTGGTGCGGCTCGTCGGGGTGCGGGTGCAGGGGTTGAAGGACGTACGCCAGACGTCGCGGCAGATCCGGCTCGGGGAGCGTGAGAACGGATGGCGGGAGGCGGATCGGGCGATCGATCGGGCGAGCGCGCGGTTCGGGGCAGGCATCGTGCGCCCGGCGAGCCTCGTCGGATGAGCGGGCACGGACGGCCCACGGCGGCAGGCTCTGGCGTGAAAGGTCAGGGTGTGATGCACTTTCCCCGTCGTGCACCACGCCGCAGTGCTACAACTGACGTTATGTGTCACCCGCCGCACGAGCTGTGCACCATGTGGGGTGACGAAGGGATGGAGGGCCACCATGCCGTTGTCCGAGCATGAGTTGCGCACGTTGGAGCAGCTCGAGGCGCAGCTTTCCGCCGAGGATCCCAAGTTCGCCTCGGCGATGCAGGCCGACCCGGAGCGCCGTCGACGGCGTCGTCGCGCCCTCCTCGCCGGCGCGGTCTGCCTCGCAGGCCTCGGCCTCACTGCCGTCGGCACGTACTCCTCGCACATGTGGTTGGGTCTCGTCGGCATGCTGGTCATCGCCGCGGGTGCCCTGCTGTCCGTGCAGACGCCGTCACGGCCCGCCCTGCACGTCGTCGACCCGAACTCGTTCGAGGGCATCACGGCCCAGACCGGCGCGCACCCCGCGTCACGGATGCCGCGCATGGCGCGTCCGGCGCGCACCGCTCGGCCGCGCTCCTCGGCTCCTCGTCCGCAGGGTGACTTCATGCAGCGGATGGAGCAGCGCTGGGAGCGTCGCCGCTACGAGAACCAGGGATGGTGAATCGGCAGCGGAGTCGCTGACGTGAGTGTTCGCTGCTCGTCTGCAGCGATGACGCTCGGCGCGCCCCGCTCACCGTGCCAGCGCGAACGCAGCGATGGCCCAGCCGACGGCGATCGTCACGGCTGCGGCCAGTTCGATGCCCACCGACGTCAGCGCTGCCCGGATGGCGACGCGGGTCGCTGTCCACGCCTGCGCGCGATCACGCAGTCGTGCGCTCTCCGCCAAGAACACGCCGATGACGAAGCCCAGCAGCAGCCCGATCACGGGGACGGCGAAGAAGCCGACCACCGCGCACACGAGCCCGACGATGTTGCTGCGCCGCGCGACCCCACCCCGCGAGAGCTGACGCCCCGGCACGAGAACCTGCACGACATAGCCTGCGACAGCGAGGACGCACGCGACAGCGAACACCACCCATGCCGCCGTGCTCGACTGGCCGATGGCCCAGACGAGCACGCCGAGCACGACGCACGCGAGGCCCGGTAGGACGGGCACGATGAGGCCGGCGATGCCGACCGCGACGAGCAGGGCCGCACCGAGCGTCGTCAAGGTTTCTGTGGAGACCACCATGGTGTTCATCATGGCCCATCAGCGCATCGCTGCGCCCGAGATCACCGCCGTCGCGCGGCGTCAGTCGCACGGCACCGATCGCACGACACCCATCGCGCGAGGCCTCATGCCCGGGTGCGTCCGACAGTGCCCCCGGCATGCGTTCGGCCCCGCGCCTCGATGATCGAGGGCGCGGGGCCGAACGGTTTGCTGTGCCGAAAGGCGCGAGATGCTCAGACCTCGCTGAGACGGGGGGTCTCGTCGATGACCTCGACGGCGACCTCCCGCAGCTTGTCGAGGTGCTCACGGCCGTGGTGGCCGCAGAAGCGCAGTTCGAGACCTTCGGACATGACGGCCTTGATGAACGCCTGGGCGCCACAGCGGTCGCAGCGGTCGGCGGCGGTCATCGTTTGTTCCATCGTTGCGGTCATATCCATCCTCCTCGTCGGACGGCGCGAGGGCCGTCGCACGCGTATTCGTGAACCCACACGAATGTGGTTCTCGACAATGAACAACAGTCTTCCACGTGGAGGCATTCCCGCGAAGCCGGTTTCGATCTGCGGGCCTCCTCGCGCGCCCGAGCGATTGCCTCGACCCGCGTGCACCCGCGGCCGCACACCACCATGCACACCACATGACGGAGCGCCCACGAGGGGTGGCTTGCGCGTGGCGACGCGGAACGACGGGGTTCGTCCGATAGCGTGTCGAGGCACATGTCGAGTGTGCGCGTGACGAAGGTCAAGGAGATTCCCCAGGTGTCGCCCAGCGAGAACCAAGAGAACTACACCGCCCGCCACCTCCAGGTGCTCGAGGGGCTCGAGGCCGTCCGCAAGCGTCCCGGCATGTACATCGGCTCGACCGACGGTCGCGGCCTCATGCACTGCCTCTGGGAGATCATCGACAACGCCGTCGACGAGGCGCTCGGCGGGTACTGCGACCGCATCGAGGTCATCCTCCTGCCCGACGGCTCCGTCGAGGTGCGCGACAACGGCCGCGGTATTCCCGTCGACGTCGAGCCGCGCACGGGTCTGTCGGGCGTCGAGGTCGTCTTCACGAAACTGCACGCGGGCGGCAAGTTCGGTGGCGGGTCGTACACGGCCTCCGGTGGTCTGCACGGCGTCGGTGCGTCCGTCGTCAACGCGCTCAGTTCGCGTCTCGACGTCGAGGTCGACCGTGCGAGCAAGACGTACGGCATGAGTTTCCGCCGCGGCGAGCCCGGCACGTTCGCTGACGGCGACTCCTCCGATCCGCTCGCGAAGAGCCCGACGAACCCGTTCACGCCGTTCGAGTCCGGCAGCCAGCTCGAGGTTGTCGGCAAGGCCAGGCGCGGCGTCACCGGTTCGCGCGTGCGCTACTGGGCCGACACGACGATCTTCCTCAAGACCGCGCAGTTCGACTACGACCAGCTCATCGCGCGCGCTCGTCAGACGAGTTTCCTCGTGCCGGGCCTCACCATCATCATTCGTGACGAGCGGGGCCTCGCCGGTACGCCGGGGGAGAACGGCCCCCACGAGGAGACCTTCCTCCACGACGGCGGCATCAGCGAGTTCTGCGAGTACCTCGCGCCCGACGCCGCCGTCACCGGCATCTGGCGCCTGCAGGGCAGCGGGTCGTTCACCGAGACGGTGCCGGTGCTCGACGAATCGAGCGGCCACATGACGAGCCAGGACGTGACGCGCGAGTGCGGCGTCGACATCGCGCTGCGCTGGGGCACCGGGTACGAGACGAAGGTGCGCAGCTTCGTCAACATCATCGCGACGCCGAAGGGTGGCACGCACAACACCGGTTTCGAGCAGGCGCTCATGAAGGTGTTCAAGAAGCAGCTCGAGGTCAACGCGCGCAAGCTCAAGGTCGGCAATGACAAAGTCGAGAAGGACGACGTCCTCGCCGGTCTGACGGCCGTCGTCACCGTCCGCCTCGCGGAGCCGCAGTTCGAGGGCCAGACGAAGGAGGTGCTCGGCACCGCGGCCGTGCGCGCCATCGTCAGCAAGGTCGTCGAGAAGGAGCTGAGCGCGCACCTGACGTCGACGAAGCGTGACGACAAGGCGCAGGCCGCGCTACTGCTGGAGAAGGTCGTCGCCGAGATGAAGTCGCGCATCAGCGCGCGCGCCCACAAGGAGACGCAGCGTCGCAAGACGGCGCTCGAATCCTCGAGCCTGCCGGGCAAGCTGAAGGACTGCCGCTCGACCGACGGTGAGCGCAGCGAGCTGTTCATCGTCGAGGGCGACTCGGCGCTCGGTACGGGCATGGCGGCGCGCAACTCGGAGTACCAGGCGCTGCTGCCGATCCGCGGCAAGATCCTCAACGTGCAGAAGGCGTCCGTCGGCGACATGCTGAAGAACGCGGAGTGCGCCTCGATCATCCAGGTCGTCGGCGGGGGTTCGGGGCGCAGTTTCGACCTCGACATGGTGCGCTACGGCAAGATCATCCTCATGACGGACGCCGACGTCGACGGCGCCCACATCCGCACGCTGCTGCTGACGTTGTTCTTCCGCTACATGCGTCCGCTCGTCGCGGCGGGGCGCGTGTACGCCGCGATGCCGCCGCTGCACCGTCTCGAGGTGAGCGCGCAGGGCCGCGCGAAGGGTGAGGTCATCTACACCTATTCCGAGGACGAGATGCGAGCCACCGTCGCGGCGTGGGAGAAGAAGGGCCGCACGTTCAAGCAGCCGCAGCGCTACAAGGGCCTCGGTGAGATGGACGCCGACCAGCTCGCGGAGACGACGATGGACCCGCGCCACCGCACATTGCGTCGTGTCACGCTCAAGGACGCCGAGATGGCCGAGCAGGTGTTCGACCTGCTCATGGGCAGCGAGGTCGCGCCGCGCAAGGATTTCATCATCTCCAGCGCCAACGATCTCGACACCGAGCGCATCGACGCATGAGTTCGACTCGGCTGCAACGGTTTCGCTCGGTTCTCGCCGACACGCGGCCGTTGCGCAACCCCGCCTTCCGGCGGTTGTGGATCGCCGACATCGTCACCGTCGTCGGCGCGCAGCTGACGATCGTGTCCGTGCCCGCGCAGATCTACGCGCAGACGCGCGATTCGAGTTACGTCGGGCTGACGGGGTTGTTCGGCCTCGTGCCGCTCATCGTGTTCGGCCTGTACGGCGGATCGCTCGCCGACGCGCACGATCGTCGACGGATCCTGCTGTTCACCTCGGGCGGCTTGGTCGTCGCGAGCGCGCTGTTCTGGGCGCAGGCGGCAGCAGGCGGCGTCAACGTCTGGGTGCTGCTGTGTCTGTTCGCAGCACAGCAGGCGTTGTTCGCGCTGCATCAACCGGCGTTGCAATCGTCGCTGCCGCGCCTGCTCGAACCCGAGTTGCTGCCCGCCGCGAACTCGCTGCTCATGACGGTCGCGATGGCCGGTGGCATTGCCGGCCCGCTGCTCGCCGGCGCGCTCATCCCCGTACTCGGGTTCTCGTGGATGTACGCGATCGACACGATATGCCTGCTCTCGACGCTGTGGGCCGTGTTCCGCATGCCCGCGCTGCCGCCGATCGGTGAGGTCGTCAAGGCCGGTTTTTCGTCGGTTCTCGACGGGTTGCGCTACCTGACGCGTCACCCCGTCCTGCTCGCGAGCTTCGTCGTCGACCTCATCGCGATGGTGTTCGGCATGCCGCGCTCGGAGTTTCCCCAGATCGCGCACGAGTCGTTCGGCGGTCCGCTCGGGGGTGGTTTCGCGTTCGCGTGGCTGTTCGCGGCGATCCCCGTCGGCGCCGTGCTCGGCGGCGTGTTCTCCGGGTGGGTGTCGCGCGTGCGACGACACGGCGTCGCCGTGCTGGCCGCGGTGCTCGTATGGGGCCTCGCCATCATCGGGTTCGGTGCGGCGGTAGCGCTCGCGAACGGGCGCGTCGACGTCGTGTTCTGGCTCGCGTTCATCGCCCTCGTCATCGGAGGTGCGGCCGACATGGTTTCCGCGGCCTTCCGCACGTCGATGCTTCAGACGGCGGCGAGCGACGAGGTGCGCGGGCGGCTGCAGGGCGTGTTCCTCGTCGTCGTCGCCGGCGGCCCACGCATCGCGGACGTCATCCACGGCGCCGGCGCGACCGCGATCGGAGCGGCGACGACGGCGTGGCTCGGCGGCGTGTGCGTCGTCATCGGTGTCGTGCTCGTGGGCCTGCTCGTCCCGTCCTTCCGGCGGTATCGACTCGCTGCCTGAGTCGTGGGGCGCGCCGGGCCGAACCGGGTGCGGCAACCGTGATGTGGCTTCGTCGGTCTCGGGCAGGGGTGTCCGCGATGACGGCTGGCCGGGCGAGTGGGGCCGTCCCCGTCGTTTGGCGCCGTGTGTGGTCAGGCTGAGCGTCGGCGGATGGTCGATCTGGACGGTTCTACGAATGAAGCTTTTCCCCTTAACTTCTGCTAGTTTAGGTCCATGCCTTCACTCCGATCCTCTCTCGTGGTGCTGACGGCGGATCAGGTCGACAGCCGCTCTGGCGGCGACGCCGTGCCCTCCGCCCTGCGAGCGCTGCGCGCTCTCCCGTCGAGCGGGGGGTCTGCGCGCGGCTTCGCGCGGACGGCGGGGGATGAGATCCAGGCCCTGTTCACGCGTTCGAGCGATACGGTCGAGGCGCTCGAACGGCTGGCGCGCCTCGGGTGCTGGCGGGTGGGGGTCGGCATCGGCGCGGTCGTGACGCCCGTACCCGACGATGTGCGTGCCGCCTCGGGTGAGGCGTTCATCGCGGCGCGTGAGGCGGTCGAGGCATCCCGGCTCGTGCCGGCGCGCGTGGCCGTTCGGGCTCCTTCGGCGCCCGAGGCGGGGGCCGACCTCGACGCGGCGCTGGCGCTGCTGCACCTGCTTTGGCATCGCCGCACACCTGCGGGGTGGGCTGTTGCCGAGTTGTTGGGGCAGGGGCTGACGGGGCGCGAGGTCGCCGCCGAACTCGACATCACCCCCTCGGCCGTCAGCCAACGCGCGCGGGCCGCAGCCGTCGAGGAGAGCGACGCCGGCATGCGCCTCGCCGCGCGCCTCATGGACGCTGCGCGCGCTCGCTCTGCTGAGGGGCGGCGTCGCTCGAGAGCCGACATGCTCTGATCGTGTGCGCCCGCGGCATGACGGCTGTGGGCGCGCTCGGATCACCAGCCCGGCCCTCACCCGGCTCGGCGTTGCGCCTGACGGAACGGATCGTCCCGGCCTGTGTCCTCACCACTGTCGGTGGCGGCGTCTACCGTCGGGTCATGGATGTCAGGGATGTTCTCGTCGTCGCGCTGTTCGGGTCACTGGCGCTCGCGGGTGGTGGTGTCGTGACGACGCTCGTGTTCCGCAGCGTCGATCGTCGGGCGTCCGAGGTGGGGGAGAGCCTGCCGGAGTCCTCGGACGGGGTCGCACAGGCCGCCACGATCCTGCGCGGCGGCGCGTGGATCGGCGCGCTTGAGCGGTTGGCGATCTTCGCGGGGCTCGTCGCGTCGTGGCCGGAGGCGATCGCGATCGTTCTCGCCGTCAAGGGGCTCGGGCGTTATCCGGAGCTGCGCAGCGGCGAGAAGTCGGCCGTCGCCGAGCGGTTCATCATCGGCACGTTCGTCAGCGTCCTGTGGGCGTGCGGCTGCGCGGGTCTCGTGGCGTGGTTGCGCACCTGAGCCCCCTGGCAGCGCGGCGTCCCTCGCCCAACGTCGGCGAGGTGCCGCTGACGCCGCCGTCACGATCGGGCTGCGGCCTTCTTCGCCGCCTTCATCTCACGTTTCGTCTCGCGAACCTTCTGCAGCGAGTCGGCGGCGTCGTCCGTCGCCCATATGGGGTGGGTGCCGCCGTCGTAGTCGTCGCGCACGGCGGCGAGCTTCTGCACGCGCTCTGCCATCGAGCGGCCGTGACGGTGAAGGGCGGGAGGCGTCGTGCACTTCTCGACGAACTCACCCGGTTCGATCGCGGCGATCTTCGTCGGATCGAGCGTGCCGAACCGGTCGTAGATCTTGGCGGGGCCGGAGAACGCCACCTCCATCGCGATCTGCTGCTCGAGCAGCATTCCGACGAGCAGCCCGAACAGACGCTCCGAGATGACGGCGTCGGCACGGTCGTTCTGGGCGATGTGCAATCGGGGCATGCAGGCATCGTAGGGCGGCGCGGCCCAAGGAACATGTCGATGTCACCACCTCGTGAGAGGATCACGCCAGATCACTCAGCGAGCGAAACGACGACGACATGACACTGTTCAGGCGCGCCGATGTCGGTGACGACGAACCGCAGCACCTCAAGGTCTCTCTGGACCTCAAGTCGGTGTGGCATGCCACCTGGATCGTCATCGGCGCCCTCGCCCTGCTCACCGCCCTCGGTTATCTGACGGGGTCGGCGGGTTCGGTCGTCTTCAACGTCGTCGTGGCGTTCTTCCTCGCCGCAGCCATCGAACCGGCCGTGTCGCGCTTCGCGATGCACATGCCGCGTGCGCTCGCGACGGGTCTCGTCGTCCTGCTGCTGGCGTGCGCCGTCGTCGGGTTCTTCGCCGCGTTCGGGGGCCTCCTCGTCGACGAGGTGCAGGCGCTCATCAGTGCGGCGCCCGGCCTCGTCACGGATTGCGTCGACTGGGTCAACCGCAAGTTCGACACCGACTACGACATCAACAAGCTGCTCTCGAGCGTCAACCTGACGCCCGACAACGTCGCGAACTACGGTTCGCAGCTGGCCGGCGGCGTCCTCGGGCTCGTGACGAGCGTCGTGTCCACGGCGTTCAACCTGTTCGTCCTCATCTTCTTCACCTGTTACATCTCGGCCGGCCTACCGCGTCTGCGCACCTGGGTGGCAGGGCTGTTCCCGCCGCGTCAGCAGCGCGTCGTGCTGACGGTGTGGGAGGTGTTCGTCGCAAAGGTCGGCGGGTACGTCGCGGCGCGCTTCATCCTCGCGACGATCTCGGCGACGATCCACTGCACGTTCATGATGCTGATCGGCATGCCGTACTGGCTGGCGCTCGGGTTGTGGACGGGCATCATCGCGCAGTTCGTGCCCAACATCGGCACGTACATCTCGATCGTCCTGCCCGTCCTCGTCGGCGCGACGAGCGACAAACCGATCAACGGCCTGTTCGTCCTCATCTTCGCGATCGTCTACCAGCAGATCGAGAACGTCACGATCGAGCCGAACATCAGCGCACGCGCCGTCGACGTCCACCCGGCCGTCTCGTTCGCATCCGCCCTCGCAGGCGCGAACATGTTCGGCCTCGCCGGCGGTTTGCTCGGTGTGCCCGCCGCCGCGACGGCCATGGCCATCCTCGACCTCTACAAGACGCGCTACGAGGTGAAGAGCTCGACGCTCGACGCCGCGCAACGCGACGCGAAGAAGGATCTCGACGACGACGACTCTGCGACGAGTGACGACCCACCGGGCCAGCGCGACCCCGTCGAACTCGCAGAAGCTGACGACGCCGCCGGCGACGCGCGTGACCAGGCGGTCGAGACGGGCGGCCGCCATGATTCCGACCACGCGACTCGTGACAGCGACGCCACGTCGACCACTCACGGCGACACCGCTGCGGTGAACCGCGACGATAACCGCAGCTCCGGTGGTGCGACGAAGGCCTGACCGGCCGGGGGCCGCCTTCCGTCCTCGCTGCCCTCGTGCCGCGAGACATACATCGCGTCCGGGATTGCATGGCAGGCCAAGCGTGGCAGCCGGTGCTCTGTACTTGGGGCGCGCTCCACGCTCCTGTCCCTGTCATCGTGGCCGACGACCGATGGCACCGAGCGACACAAACGGAACGGGTGGCAAGGAGCGGCAGGCTAGAGTGAAGGTGCCCCGTCGCGTGACAGGGGTCACCCCTCGCACCAACCAAGGATCCCCATGAAGAACATGATGCGACTCGCGCCTGCTGGCGCCACGGCTCTGGCCACCTTCGCCGCTGTCGCAGTCGCACCGACGGCGGACGCTGCCGTCATCGGAAGTTGCCGCCTCGTCGTCCCGTCGACTGTGCGCATCACCAGCAGTTACCAGCACTTCACACCCACGGTGACGGGCGGTTGCTCCTACTACGCCTCGAGTCTGTCTGCGGCGTGGTCGGGGTACACCTCGCAGGGTGCGGAGGATTTCCTCTACTTCGATCGTTCGAGTTCGGAGCATTGGGACGTCTATGACTGGCATTCCCTGGGGAAGGTCACATGGCGTCCGGAGAACGCGGGTGAATCGGTCAACTACAACGAGTTCACACAGAACTCGCCCACGACCGACGTGCGACTCGGCTCTTGGTCGACGATCAAGGCGACGCGTTCAGGGACGTCAGTGACACTCAGCTCGAACGGTGCTCGCTGGTCGTCGTACTGGGGCAAGCCCATTGCCTTCGAGACCTCTGCCTCCTTCCAGTACAAGGACGTGGGCTCGTCTACGTGGAGGACTCTTGTGACGAAGTCGGTCAAGGGAAGCACGTCGTATTCGTACCGGACCAGCGCGACCAGAGACTACCGAGTGGTCTACTCGACAACCGCCACGACGTGGGGTGTCACGAGCAACACCGCACGCAAGTAGGCCCACGTGCCCGACTGAGCCGGCTGCCTTGCCGCCCACTGGCCCTAGCTCGGGGCCGGTGGGCGGCGCCTGCTCGGGCAGGTTTGCGGCTTCAGTTCAGTCGCGCGACGAAGGACGCCGAAGGTTTCGCAGCCTTGAGGCACGAGTCGCGCAGAGGTTGGCCAGGTACCGACGTGATGGTGAGCGATGTGCCGTCGGGCAAGGAGACGAGCCACCCGTCGTCGCCGTTCGCCACGGGCGCACCGATCCCGGAGACGGGGGCCAACGTCAGATCGGGGTGCTGCTGGCGCCACCACGTCTCCGCCACCTGCGCGACCGGTTCCAGATCGATACGGCCGCGGTGAGTGGTCGACGAGAAGAGCTGCTGAACAACCGGATTCGCCGGCGAGCTCGTCGAGGCCGTCGCCAGCGCGGCAGCAGTGTCGCCGGTCAGTCGACCGAAGGTCTGGCCGCTCGGCAGGTGGATGGCCGTCGGCGCGAACCGGTGGCCGCCGATGTGCGAGACCTCCCACACGTTGTCGGGTGCGGCGGCATGCGCAGCTTCCGCGACGGGCCGGGCACGGACGGCGCAGCAGGCATCGCGGCGGCCGTTCGTGCACACGAGCAGCACAGGCTCGGGGCGTGCGGCGAAACCGAAAGACGCCAACCTCGCGCGCTCTGCCACATCGCCGGCGAGCAGACCTGTCACGTCTTCGCGTCGCAGGGTCGCTTCGACGAGCCACGGTTCGTCACCGAAACCACCGCCGACGAACACCCGGGCCGTCTCACCCGCCACGGCATGTCGCCCGACACGACGGATGAGGTACAGCGTTGCGTCTGCAGGTTGCGGCAGCCCGGAGTCGCCGACGGCATCGCGTCCCCACGCGCCCGGCACCTCGACGGCGACGATGACGCGCGCCACCTTCGCCGTCCCCCACGCAGGCATGCCGGCCGCTTCCCAATCGAGCGAGCACGAACTGGGTGACGTCATCATGCCCCCAGCCTAGAGGCGCGCCAAGGCACGGTGGGTCTCGCGCTCTGATGCGAGCGCCTCAGATGACACGCGCTCAGCAGAACCCTGGCCGTCACCCGGCGCGCCCGCCGCAGCTGCGTCACGTGGTGGTGGTTGTGTCAGTCCTGACTGCCGCACGGGCGAACAACTGACTCAGCTGGCCGACACAGGCTGATGCACCGCGGTGGCTCGGAGTGCCACCGTCGCCATCAACGGATGAAGGCGAGGCAGCTGCGTCACTTGGTGATGGTTGAGTCAGTCCTGACTGACACAGCGGTAACCAAGTGACTCAGCTGTCGATGCGAACTGCACCAGGGGCCGCCATAGAGGCCCGCAGCGCCCCGCGCCAGCACCCACCCCGCCGAACGTCAGGCGTCGTCACCGTCGAACAGACTGAGGCGGCTTCCGTCGTCGCCGATCGCACCGTCGTCAGTCTCTTCGCCCGCCGTCACCGGCGTCTGCTCGGCCACTTCGGCGGACGACGCATCGGCGGCCACCGACGCGTAGGGCGCCGTCGTGCCGATCGCGGCGATCTGGCCGGGGGCGGTGTCGCCGGAACCGTCGCGCTTGCCGTCTGCGTCGTCGAGGGTGAGCAGCTTGCCGATCGCCTTGCCCGAAGCATCCGCCGCGCGCGCCGGCGCGGAACCGACCCACGCGAACGTCAGGTGGTTCTCGCCGCGCAGGAAGCGGTGGGCGCGGACGCCGGCTGTCGCGCGTCCCTTGGCGGGGAACTCGGTGAACGGTGCGACCTTGAGCGAGGTGATCTCACCGTTCGGCGAGCCCGGGTGCCCCGCGCCGGTGACGACGATGCCGTCGCGCGAGACGGAGCCGAAGAAGATCGCTCGTGCGCCGGCACCGAGCTTGATGCCGGCGACACCGCCGCCGGTGCGGCCCTGCGGGCGCACGTTCGCAGCGTTGAAGTGCAGCAGTTGCGCCTCGTTCGTGACGAACGTCAGCTCCTCGGTGCCGGTCTGCAGTTCGACGGCGCCGACGACGACGTCGTCGCCCTTGAGCGTGATGACCTCCATGATCGGCTTGTTCGCGTACTCCGTCGTCACGCGCTTGACGACGCCCGCTGCGGTACCGAGTGCGAGGCCGGGGGAGTCGGCGCGCAGCGACGTCACCGTCAGCACCTTCTCGCCGGGTGCGAGGTCGACGAACGCGGCGACGGGCGCGCCGCCGTCGAGGACGGGCGCTGCGTGCGTGTCGACGAGGTGCGGCAGTTCGAGCGCGCTGACACGGAACAGCCGACCTGCGGACGTGACGACGCCGAACTCACCGCGCGCGCTGGTGCGCGCGGCGGCGAGGACGACGTCGTGCTTGCGGCGGCCACCGTCGGTCGACAGCAGATCGGCCGAGGTGGTGCGCGCGATGAGGCCGGTTGACGACAGCAGCACCCAGCACGGGTCGTCGGGGATCTCCAGCGGCATCGACGACTTGGATGCCGTCTTCGCCACCGCCTGCGTGCCGTTTCCCTCGAGCAGGACGGTGCGACGCGGCGTCCCGAATTCCTTGGCGACGGCGAGCAGTTCGTCGCAGACGACCTTGTGCAGCAGTTTGACGTCGGCGAGGATCGCGCGCAGCTTCTCGATCTCGGCGCGCAGCTCGTCGGCTTCCTTCTCGAGCTCGAGGCGGCTGAACTTCGTCAGGCGGCGCAGCTGCAGGTCGAGAATGTACGTCGCCTGCGCCTCGGACAGGTCGAACACCTGCATGAGGCGCGCCCGCGCCGTCGCGGAGTCGTCGGAGGAGCGGATGATCTGGATGACCTCGTCGATGTCGAGGATCGCGATGAGCAGGCCGTCGACGAGGTGGAGGCGGTCCTCCTTCTTGCCGAGGCGGTGCGTGGTGCGCCGGCGTACGACGTCGATGCGGAAGTCGGTGTAGACGCGCAGCAGCTCTTTGAGCCCGAGGGTGCGCGGCTGGCCGTCGACGAGTGCGACGTTGTTGATGCCGAAGCTCTCCTCCATCGGCGTCAGCTTGTAGAGCTGCTCGAGTACCGCTTCGGGGTTGAAGCCGTTCTTCAGTTCGATGACGAGGCGCAGGCCGTGGTGGCGGTCGGACAGGTCCTTGACGTCGGAGACGCCATGCAGTTTCTTCTGCCCGACGAGGTCTTTCATCTTGTCGATGACCTTCTCGGGCCCGACGAGGTACGGCAGTTCGGTGACGACGATGCCCTTGCGGCGCGGCGTGACGTTCTCGATCGTCGCCGTCGCGCGCGTGCGGAACGTGCCGCGGCCGGTGAGGTAGGCGTCGCGGATGCCGTCGAGGCCGATGATGCGCCCGCCCATCGGCAGGTCGGGGCCCGGCACGAAGCGCATGAGGTCGTCGAGGCTGCAGTCGGGGTTCTTGATGAGGTGGACCGCGGCCTGCACGACCTCGCCGAGGTTGTGCGGCGCCATGTTCGTCGCCATGCCGACGGCGATGCCGCTCGCGCCGTTGACGAGCAGGTTCGGGAACGCGGCGGGCAGGACGGACGGTTGTTGCAGCGAGTCGTCGTAGTTGGGCACGAAGTCGACGGTGTTCTCGTCGAGGCCGGCCACGAGCGTCAGCGATGCGGGCGCGAGACGCGCCTCGGTGTAACGCGACGCCGCGGGGCCCTGGTCGAGCGAGCCGAAGTTGCCATGGCCGTCGATCAGCGGCAGGCGCATCGTGAAGTCCTGCGCCATGCGCACGAGCGTGTCGTAGATCGCCGAGTCGCCGTGCGGGTGGTACTTGCCCATGACCTCCCCGACGACGCGCGAGGACTTGACGTGGTTCTTGTTCGGCGTCAGGCCGAGTTCGTCCATCGAGAACAGGATGCGCCGCTGCACCGGCTTGAGCCCGTCACGCGCGTCGGGAAGGGCACGCGAGTAGATGACGGAGTAGCTGTACTCGAGGAAAGCCGCCCGCATCTCGTCCTCGACATCGATGTCGATGATGTTCTCGACGATGTCCTCGTCCGGCATCTCGGGCTTCTTCGTGCGTGCCACTGCGCTTCCTCACTAGCTCGCTGACGCCCGGTACCCGGGCAGGGTGCATCGCTCATCCTCGCGCATCCGCGCGCTGACGGGGGTTCGCGACACGCGGCGGGGGTCTGAGCGCGTCCCGTGGCAGCCATGTCTCTATGTCTTTTGCATTAGGACATAGCGACGCGGCGGGTTACTGTCTCTATGTCCTAATGAAAAGGACATTGAGACATCGGGACGCGACGGAGGGGCGGCCATGTTGTACGAGACACCGGACCTCGACGAGGTCGACGTCGCTGTTCTCCACGAGATCGATGCCATCCGTCGCGAGATGGCCGCTGTACTGCGCGCCCCGAAACGATGGTCCGGGGGCCTGCGCCGGACGACCCAAGCGCGTGCCATCAGGGGGTCGAACAGCATCGAGGGGTACGACGTGACCCCCGAGGATGCGGCGGCTGCAGTCGAGGGCGATGAGCCGCTGACGGCGGATGAGCGCACGTGGAAGGAGATCGAGGGCTATCGGCGCGTGCTCACGTACGTGCTGCGCATGGCGACGTTGCCGGGGTTCGCTCTTGATGCTCACACGCTCCGGACGATGCACTTCATGCTCCTCGAACATGACCTGTCGAAGAGCCCCGGCGAGTTCCGGCGGACAGCCATCTACGTTCAAGACGAATCGACCGGAGCCAACGTCTACGAGGGGCCCGATCCGGACGACGTGCCGGCTCTCATCGACGCCCTGGTCGGCGCCATGAGTGCGTCATCGGGGGAGCACAGCATGGTTCGTGGTGCCATGGCTCACTTGAACTTCGTCATGATCCACCCTTTCCGTGATGGCAACGGACGTATGGCCCGCGTCCTGCAGACGCTGGTGCTCGCCACCGACGACATTCTCGAGCCGGAGTTCTCCAGCATCGAGGAGTGGTTGGGCGCCAACACGCGGGCCTACTACGACGTCCTGGCCGCGACGGGGCAGGGTGCCTGGAACCCCCAGCGCGACGCGACGGCGTGGGTGAAGTTCTCTCTCAGAGCCCACCACCAGCAGGCCCAGACGCTCCGGCGCCGTTTCCGCGACGCGGAGAACGTCTGGAGCGCGCTCGACGATCTCGTGGCGACGACAGGGGTGCCCGAGCGTTCGGTCGACGCACTCTTCGACGCTGCCCTGGGCATCCGCATCCGGCGCAGCACCTACGTCAACCGCACCGGCGTGGAAGAACGCACAGCGACACGTGATCTGGCGGCGCTGGCCACGGCGGGGCTGCTCAGCCCGGAGGGGCCGACGCGCGGCCGCGGCCGCTACTACCTCCCGGGCGAGCTCTTGCAGAACGTCGTCCGCGAGGCGCGTGGTGAGCGCACCCTCGTCGACCCGTACCCCGACCTCATGCGGCAGATCCGCATGAACCTGCCGTAGCGTCGAGGCGCGTTCAGCACCTGACACGATGACTCACGTGACGAGTGAGATCCACGGCATCAGCAGCAGGTCCAGCTGACGCGTTCGGGCTTCGCCCCCCCGCCCGCTCCGCGCGCCATGCAGACCCCGATCGGGCCCATGGTGGCCGGACGCCGCCTTGCGGCTTCCCCTGGACGTGGAGGACGTGCGCGCACGTTGACGCCCGATCGCGCTGGGCGTGCTGATTGAATGGCCCGCATGGCATCACCGCAGGGTTTCGAGGACAAGGTCGCCTTCGTCTGGAAGGTCGCCGACACGCTGCGCGGCACGTTCCGTCAGCACGAGTACGGCCAGGTGATGCTGCCGCTGCTCGTGCTGCGCCGCATGGACGCCGTGCTCGTCGACACCAAGCCCGCCGTGCTCGCGAAGGCGAAGACGTTCGAGACGATCGCCGCCCCGCAGGCGATGATGCTGAAGAAGGTGGCGGGGCAGCGGTTCTACAACATCTCGCGCTTCACGTTCACGAGTCTGCTGAGCGACGACAAGGCGCTCGCGGAGAACCTGTCGAATTACATCCGCGGTCTGAGCAGCGACGCCTACGTCGTCATGGAGGCATACAACCTCGACGACAAGATCGCGCGCATGGATCGCGCGGGCATCCTCTACCGCGTACTCGCCGACTTCGCCGACCTCGATCTGCGGCCGAGCGTCGTGAGCAACGAGGCGATGGGGTACATCTTCGAAGACCTGTTGCGGCGCTTCTCGGAGATGAGCAACGAGACGGCCGGTGAGCACTACACACCGCGCGAGGTGATCCGTCTCATGGTCGAGTTGCTCGTCGGCGGCGAGGCGCACCGCGAGCTCGTCGAGAACCCCCTGCCGGTGCGCACCGTCTACGATCCCGCGGCGGGCACGGGCGGCATGCTCATGACGGCGATGGAGCACATGAGGGCGCTCAACCCCGAAACCGAGGTGAAGGTCTACGGCCAGGAGCTCAACGACGAGACGTGGGCCATCGCGCAATCGGACCTCATGATGCAGGACATCGACCCGAAGCAGATGCGCAACGGCAACTCACTGACGCAGGACGCGTTCGGCGCCGAGCACTTCGACTTCATCCTCGCCAACCCGCCCTACGGCGTGAACTGGGCCGGGTACGCCGCCCCCATCAAGGAGGAGCACGCCAAGCAGGGCATGAACGGGCGCTTCGGCGCGGGGCTGCCGCGCTCGTCGGACGGCTCACTGCTGTTCCTGCAGCACATGCTCTCGAAGATGAAGCCGACGGGTTCGCGCGTCGGCATCGTGCTGTCGGGCTCGCCGTTGTTCTCCGGCGCGGCCGACTCGGGGGAGTCACGCATCCGCCAGTGGATCCTCGAGAACGACTGGCTCGAAGGCATCGTCGCGCTGCCCGACCAGATGTTCTACAACACCGGTATCTCGACGTACGTGTGGATCCTGACGAACGACAAGGCTGACGCCGACCGCGGCCTCGTCAAGCTCGTCGACGCCCGCGCCATGGGCACGAAGATGCGCAAGTCGCTCGGCGACAAGCGCAAGGAGCTGACGGCCGACGCCATCGCCGAGATCGGGCGCCTCTACGGCGGCGCCCTCGACGAAGTGGACGATGACGCGCGCATCAAGGTGTTGCCGCGCGAAGCTTTCGGGTTCCAGCGCATCACGGTCGAGCGCCCGATGCGCCGCCGCTGGGAGGTGACGACGGAGGCCGTCGCCGACGCGCCGTTCGACGTGTTCGCGCCCCTGGTCGGTCAGCGGTTCCAGACGGAGAAGGCACTGCTCGCGGAGGCCGACGCGATCACGAAGCTGACGGCGGCGCAGCGCAAGAAGTTCGCCACCGCGTGCGCCGTGGCCGACCCCGACGCGCCGATCGTCACGAAGAAGGGGCAGGCCGAACCCGACCCCGACCTGCGCGACGCCGAGAACGTGCCCCTGCCCGACGGGTGGTTCTCGCTCGACCCCGACGCCCGTGAGACCGCCCTGCGGGAGACAGCTGAGGCGCACCTCGAATCCGAGATCCGCCCCTACGTGCCGGACGCGTGGATCGACCACACGAAGACCAAGATCGGCGTCGAGATCCCCTTCACCCGCCAGTTCTACGTCTACGAACCGCCCCGCCCGGTCGAAGAGATCGCCGCCGAGATCCGCGACCTCGAAACGCAGATTCAAGGCTGGATGAAGGATCTGGGGCTGTGAGCCACACCGTGCCTGGCTTCGGCACCATTCCGGCTGCCTGGAAGGTGGTTCCTGCTCGACGCGTGCTGTTTCTGCAGAAGCGCCCCCCGAGCGATGAGGGAGTGGTGACCGCATTCCGCGACGGTGTAGTGACTCTACGGGCGAACAGGCGGATGGAGGGGTTCACGGAAGCGGTCAAAGAGATCGGGTATCAAGGCGTTCGGCCCGGAGACTTGGTGATCCATTCTATGGATGGATTCGCAGGAGCTATTGGAGTGTCAGATAGCTGTGGGAGGATGTCTCCCGTCGCCAACATCTACGCTGTTCGTGGTGATGCGCGCTACATGGCAGCGGTCCTTCGCACACTGGCCCTGACTGGCTTCGTGGCCTCGCTGGCCAAGGGGATTCGTGAGCGCTCCACGTCATTCGACGACGGGACGGTGCGATCTCTCATGCTTCCGTATCCGCCGATCGATCAGCAGCGACAGATTGCGGACTTCCTCGACGAACGGGTAGCCCGCATCGACCAGATCATCGCCGCGCGGAAAACCCAAGTGGCCTCTGTCAAGCAGGTTCAAACTGCGTACCTACAGGGCGAGTTCAACGCGGCCGCCGTAGGGCATGGGACAGCTCGTCTCGGATACCTGCTGAGCAATCTCGAACAGGGTTGGTCCCCTCAGGCTGATGCGACCCCTGCCGAGGGGGGCCAATGGGGTGTCATGCGCGCGGGTTCTGTCAACGGCGGGTTCTTTCGTGCTGGCGACAACAAGGCGCTTCCCGAGGGATTGGAGCCTCGCACCGAGTACGAAATCCATGGGGGTGACATCCTCATGTCGCGAGCGAGTGGGTCGCCTGAGCTGATCGGTAGCGTCGCTGTCGTACCGCAGGATGTGCGACCCAAGCTGCTTTTTCCGGACAAGCTCTACCGCCTTACGCTGCTCCCGGGGTGGTCTGCGGACTTCGTCGTGGGCATGCTCCGTGCTCATGAGAATCGGGAACGCATACGTTTGGGGATCAGTGGCGCGGAGGGCATGGCGAACAACCTGCCGTCGGGCGTTATTCGCGGGCTGCGGGTGCCGCAGCTGAGCTTGAGAGGGCAGGGCGAAGTAGTAGAACGTCTGGCTGCGCGGCAACAAGCTGACCGTAACTTCGAGGCCGTAACCCTGCGCAGCATCGAACTTCTCACCGAATACAAGCAGTCCCTCATCACGGCCGCCGTCTCGGGTGAGTTCGACGTGACGACGGCTTCGACACGAATCCCCGGGGAGCACGCATGACCGTGACGCAGGAGAAGGCGTTCGAGGCGAACATCGAGGCGCACCTGCTCGGTGCGGGGTGGATCAGCGTCGACCCGACGACGTACGACCGCAAGCGCGGCCTGTTTCCCGACGAGGTGATCGCGTTCGTCGAGGCGTCCCAACCGAAGGCGTGGGCGCAGCTCGTCACGCGTCACGGCGGCGAGCCTGCGGCGCGGGAGAAGTTCGTCACCGTCGTGCAGCAGCAGGTCGACCACCGCGGCACGCTCGACGTGCTCCGCAATGGCGTCAAGGATTCCGGCGTGCCGGTGAAGCTGTGCTACTTCAAGCCCGCCTCGGGGCTCAACGACGAGATGCAGCGCAAGTACGACGCGAACCGTCTCGGCGTCGTGCGTCAGCTGCACCACTCCGAGTCGAACCCGCGCGATTCGCTCGACCTCGCGCTCGTCGTCAACGGCCTGCCCGTCGCGTCCGCCGAACTGAAGAACCCGCTGAGCGGGCAGGGCATCGAACACGCGATGGCGCAGTACCGCAGCGACCGCAACCCGGCCGACCTCATCTTCGCGAGCCGCATGCTCGTGCATTTCGCCGTCGACCCGCACGCCGTGGCGATAACGACGCGTCTCGCCGGCGCGGCGACACGCTTCCTGCCCTTCAACCAGGGCTCCGCAGGGCCCGGCCACCCCGGAAGCGCCGGCAACCCGCCCGTCGACCCCACGAGCGGCGCGTATCAGAGCGCCTACCTGTGGGAGCAGGTGTGGCAGCGCGACGCGTGGCTCGATCTGCTCGGCACGTTCCTCCACGTCAGTGACGGCACGGTGCTGTTCCCGCGTTTCCACCAGTGGCACGCGGTGCGCTCGATCCTCGATGCCACCCGCCGCGACGGTGCGGGCGTCGACCGGCTCATCCAGCACTCGGCGGGGTCGGGCAAGTCGAACACCATCGCGTGGACGGCGCACTCCCTCTCGCGCCTGCACGGCGAGGACGACACGCCGATCTTCGACAAGGTCGTCGTCATCACCGACCGCACGGTGCTCGACCGTCAGCTGCAGGAGACCGTCGCCGGCCTCGAACACACGCCCGGCACCATCGTGCGCATCGACAAGAACTCGGCGCAGCTCAAGGGCGCACTCGAAGGCAACGCCGCGCGCGTCATCATCACGACGCTGCAGAAGTTCCCCGTCGTCGTCGAACTCGCGAAGAAGGCCGCCGCCGAAGGGGAGAGGAGTGAGGTGGCCGGCAAGCGGTTCGCCGTCATCGTCGACGAGGCCCATAGCTCGACCGGCGGTGACGGCATGAAGAAGCTCAAGGGTGTCCTGCGCGGCGACGATCGCCTCGAGGCCGAGGAAGCTGCGCAGGCCGAAGCGGAAGAAGCCGAGGAGGCGAACGATGCGTTGCTCGCCTCCGCGAAGCAACGCGGCAAGAGCACGAACCTGTCGTTCTTCGCGTTCACGGCCACGCCGAAACCGAAGACGCTGGAACAGTTCGGCGTGAAGGACGCGGACGGCGACTACCGCCCGTTCCACACCTACTCGATGCGCCAGGCCATCGACGAGGGCTTCATCCTCGACGTGCTCGCCTCCTACACGACGTACGACGTCTACTACCGCCTCGCCAACACCGAGCCGCGCGACGACATCGACCTCGACACCCGCAAGGGCCGTGTCGCGCTCGCCCGGTTCGCGTCGCTGCACCCGTACGAGCTCGACGCGAAGGCCGAGATCATCGTCGAGCACTTCCGCGCCAAGACGATGAACAAGATCGACGGGCAGGCCAAGGCCATGGTCGTGACGCGCTCACGGCTACACGCGGTGCGCACGCAGGAGGCCATCGCGCGCTACATCGAACGCATGGGCTACGACACGGGTGCTCGCCCGCTGCGCGCGCTCGTCGCGTTCTCCGGCACCGTCACCGAGGACGAGGCGCCCGACGTCGTGCTCACGGAAGCATCGATCAACGGCTTCGCCGAATCGCAGCTACCCAAGCGGTTCAAGGAGGACGACGACGCGAAGTTCCTCGTCGTCGCCGAGAAGTACCAGACCGGGTTCGACGAGCCGCTGCTGCACACGATGTACGTCGACAAGAAGCTCGCCGGGGTGAAGGCGGTGCAGACGCTGTCGCGGCTCAACCGCACGCGGCCGGGCAAGCAGGACACGTTCGTGCTCGACTTCGCGAACACCGCCGACGAGATCACCGAGGCATTCGCTCCGTTCTACGAGCAGGCGTTCGCGGCGCCGACCGACCCGAACATCCTCTACACGCTGCAGCACGACCTCGAATCGGCGGGCGTGCTGTCGCTCGCCGAGATGGAGGCGGCGGTCGTCGCCCTGCTCGACGGGGCGGAAGCGAAGCAGCCCGCCATCTACGCGAACGTGGGCGCGGCCGTCGGGCGATTCATCGCCCTCGACGACGACGCGGCCGAAGAGTTCCGCAGCACGCTGGAACAGTTCGTGCGCGCGTACGCGTTTCTCGCGCAGGTCATGCCGTGGGTCGACGCGTCGCTGGAGCGGCTGTTCCTCTACGGCAAGCTGCTGCTCGCCGACCTGCCGCAGCGCGAGAGCGACCCGATGCCGCAGCTGTCGAGGGCCGTGCAGCTCACGCACCTGCGGCTGTCGGTCTCGCACGAGGGCGACATCGGGCTCGAGGCGAGCGACGAGGCGGGCGTCGCACTGCCCGGTGAGGGCAAGGGCTCGCAGAACGAGCCGGAGAAGGACAAGCTCTCGGCGCTCATCGAGGCGATGAACGAGAAGTTCGGCGCCGACCTGGGCGAGGGCGACCGCATCTGGATCGACCAGCAATGGGCCGCCGTCAAGGACAACGACCGCCTGCGCGTCGTCGCGCAGCACAACGACCGCTCCGCCTTCGAGCTGGTGCTCGAACAACTGCTCGCCGACGTCATGCTCGAACGGCACGACGCGAACGAGCAGTTCGTCAACTCCTACTTCGAGAAGCCGGGCCTCAAGCGGGCGCTGATCGGTCATCTCGCCGGCACGTACGACGAGTTCCGACGGGAGATGGTGGGGTGAGCGGGCAAGGCCGGCGCCCGTCCACGGCCGACCGGTGGCATCGACTGCGCCGCTCGCCGAGCATGCGGGCGGCGCTCGCGCTCGTGCTTGCGGCCCTGGGCGTCGTCGCGGTCATCTACGGCGCGCGTGCCATCGTGCGAGATCCGTTGGGCACGAGCACCGTTCGCGCCGGCGAACCGGTCGGCGGGGGCGTGGCGGCCGAGCCGTCGTCCGGCTCGTCGCCGAACGTCGAGACCGCGCAGGCCGCGACGCCGGCGTCGACGTCGTCGATCGTGTGGGCGCTGTCAGCGCGCTTCGGCCGGACCCAGTTCGCGCTCGGGCGGACGACGTGCGCGGGCACACACTGCCCGGCCCTGCTGCGCACCCAGGACGGCGGCGGCACCTGGCAGCAGGTGCACTCCTTCACGCAGGCCGACGTGTCGTCCGCGCAGGGCGACGCGCAACCCCTCATCCAACCCGCCGGCGCGATCAGCGACTTGCGCTTCCTCGACGCGCGCACCGGGTACCTGTTCGGCTCCGACCTGTGGGTCACCCACGACGGTGGTCGCAGCTTCACGCAGGTGCAGCACCCCGGCGTCAGCGTTCTCGACGTCGCCGTTCACGACGGCCAGGCCCACGCCCTCACCGCCGCGAGCTGCATCCAAGGTGGCTGCACCGGACGCCTCGAGGTCGCCCGCATCGGCACCGGCCGCACGCCCGCTGTCACCGAAGCCGTCGCGGGCGTCACGCCGCCCGGCGAGGTGAGCGACGCCGGCATCGTGACGGCCGGCGAGCACCTGCTCGTCCTCGCGCACGCCGAACGCAGCGGCGGCGAAGCTTCCGGCGCGTGGCGACTCACGGGCGACGCCCTCACGCCGCTGTCGACCCCGCCCGCGTGCAACGGCAAGACGATCGAAGCGGCGACCGGCCTCGGCGCGACGTCGCGGATGGTCGCCGTCTGCGACGCCGTCGTCACGGCCCGCTCGACGAGCTACTCCACCGTCACGAGCGTCGACGGCGGCGCGACGTGGCAGCTCGTCGGCGCCGGCAACCTCACCCTGCCCACGCAGGGACACGTGACGATCGCCGCGAAGGATCCGACGCACGTCGTCGCCGTCAGCGGCGGCCCACGCGAAGCCCTCGACGGCACGACGCGATCGCTCAGCGACATCCCCGTCGCCGCGAGCAAGGACGGCGGCGCGTCGTGGACGGAGGGTTCCCCGACGTCGCGCCCCAGCCCGGGAGGCTTCGACTCGCTGCAGGCGAGCCAGCCCGGCGTCGCCGCCGTCACGCGCCACGACGGCGACATCTGGACCTCCGCCGACAACGGCGTGCATTGGTCACGCCACGCTGTCGGTTCACGGTGATTGAATGACGGCATGAGCGATGTGGAGCCCAGCATCCCGGCCGACTACCCCCGCGAGTGGGAGGCCGACGTCGTCCTGCGCGACGGTTCGGTGGCCCACGTGCGCCCCATCCGCCCCGACGACGCCGAACGCATCCACCGCTTCCACGCCGCGCAGAGCGAGGAATCGATCTACCTGCGCTTCTTCGCCCCGATCAAGCGACTGAGCGATCGTGACGTGCGCCGCTTCACGCACGTCGACTACGTCGAACGTGTCGCCCTCGTCGCCACCGTTGGCGACGACATCATCGGCATCGGCCGCTACGACCGCCTCGGAGGGCGCGACGCGACGAGCGCCGAGGTCGCGTTCAACATCGCCGACAGTTTCCAGGGCCGCGGCGTCGGCTCCGTCATGCTCGAGCATCTCGCGGCGATCGGCGCCGAGAGCGGCGTCGCCGAGTTCGTCGCCGACGTGCTGCCGCAGAACCGCAAGATGATCCAGGTCTTCACCGAGGCCGGCTACGACGTCAGCCGCAACTTCGACGACGGCGTCATCTCCGTGCGCTTCGAGATCGAGCCCAACGAGAAGTCACAGGCCGTGCGCCTCGCGCGCGAGCAGCGCGCCGAGTCGCAGTCGGTGCGTGCGCTGCTCAACCCGTCGTCGATCGCCGTCGTCGGCGTCTCGCGCGACGGACGCTCCGTCGGAGGTCGTGTGCTTGCCAACCTCGTCGAGGGCGGCTACCGCGGCACGCTCCACGTCGTGCACCCCGAGGCAGAGACGATCGAGGGGCTGCCGACAGTGCCCTCGATCAGCGCGATCGGGGAACCGATCGATCTCGTCGTCATCGCCGTGCCGGCTCCGAAGGTGCTCGACGTCGTCGCCGAGTGCGGCGGCGCGGGCGTGCGAGCGCTGCTCGTCGTCTCCGCAGGGTTCGCCGAGTCGGGCCCCGAGGGCGCCGAGCGTCAGGCCCAGCTGCTCGCGCTGGCCCGCCGACACGGCATGCGCGTCGTCGGGCCGAACAGTTTCGGGCTCATCAACACGCGCGAGGACACGCGCCTCAACGCCTCCATCGCCTACGAGATGCCGCCCGCCGGCCACCTCGGGCTGTTCGCGCAGAGCGGCGCGCTCGGCATCGCCGTGCTCGCGAGCGCCGGACGGCGCGGCCTCGGCCTGTCCGATTTCGCCTCCGCCGGCAACCGCATCGACGTCTCCGGCAACGACCTCATGCAGTACTGGATCGACGACGACGACACCCACGCCGTCGGCCTCTACCTCGAATCGGTCGGCAACCCGCGCAAGTTCACGCGTATCGCGCGGCAGCTCGCGCTGCGCAAACCCGTCGTCGTCGTGAAGTCCGAGGTCTCCGCGTTCGGACGCCCGCCCGGGCACCGCGTCCGGGAGACACGGACGCCTCCGCGTGCCTTCCGCGAGATGCTGCGCCAGAGCGGCGTCATCCGCGTCGGCAACGTCCACCAACTCTTCGACGTCGCGCAGCTCGTCGTCAACCAGCCGCTGCCGAAGGGGCGGCGCGTCGCCGTCGTCGCCAACTCCGACGCGCTCGGCGCGCTGTGCGGTGACGCGGCGCTGAGCTGGAAGCTCGACGTCACCCGCGGCCCCGTCGCCGTCGCCGCGGACGCGAGTGAGGACGCGTTCCGTGACGCGCTCGTCGCCGCGTTCGAGGACGAGAACGTCGACTCGGTCGTCGCGAGCTTCATCCCGCCGCTCATCACGGGCGGGCGTGACGTCGCGCGCACCGTCGCCGCCGTCAGCGCGCAGTACGACAAGCCCTGCGTCACGACGTTCCTCGGCATCGACGGTGTGAGCGACGACCTGTCGGCGTCCCCGCCCGACGGCTCGACGCGCATCGTGCCTTCCTACCCGATGCCCGAGGACGGCGTGCGAGCGCTCGCCGCCGCGACGAACTACGCCGAGTGGCGCGGGCGCGATCGCGGTGAACCCGTCGCGCCGCTCGGCATCGACCGCAAGGGCGTGCACGAGATGGTGCGTTCGATCATGGCCGAATCGCCCGACGGGCGGGAGCTCACCGCCGACGAGACCGCGCAGCTGCTCGCGCTCGCCAGGATCTCGGTGTGGCCCTCCGTTCCGGCGCGCTCGCCCAAGGAGGCGGTCGA
This sequence comes from Dermacoccus sp. Ellin185, assembly GCF_000152185.1. Taxonomy (NCBI): domain Bacteria; kingdom Bacillati; phylum Actinomycetota; class Actinomycetes; order Micrococcales; family Dermacoccaceae; genus Dermacoccus; species Dermacoccus sp. Ellin185. Next base: position 34,165 of record NZ_AEIQ01000111.1, read on the forward strand.
CGCGGCCGAGGAGCTGGGCTTCCCCGTCGTCGTCAAGTCGATCGCGCCGCAGGTGCGTCACCAGGTCGCGAGCGCGCTGCGCGCCGACCTGCGCTCGCCGCTCGCCGTCGTCGAGGCTTACGAGGCGCTCGCGGAGCGTCTCGAGGAGTACGGCCCCGACCAGTTCGTCGTGCAGAAGATGGCGACCCCCGGCATCGGCTGCTCCGTCACGAGCGTCGAGGATCCGCTGTTCGGCCCCGTCGTCTCGTTCTCCGTCTCCGGCCCGCCGACCGACCTGCTCGACGACGTCGGTTACCGCAACCCGCCGCTGACGACCGGTGACGTGAGCGAACTCGTCAGCTCGATCAAGGCGTGGCCGCTGCTCGACGGCAGTCGCGGGCGCGGCATCGACCGCGCCGCCATCGAGGATCTCGTGGCGCGGGTGTCGGTGCTCGCCGACGAGAACCCCGAGATCGCCCACCTCGAACTCAACCCGGTGAGCACGCACCCCGGCGGCCTCGACGTCCTCGGCGCGCGCATCACGCTGGCGCCCGCGTCGCTGCGTCAGGACTCGGGCCGACGGGCCATGACGTGAGGTCGCCCTCCAGAGGCGAGCGCGGGCCGCAGGATGGGATGATGGCAGGCATGGCTCAGAACCTTCCCGCCGACCTCGCTCGTGCCATCGACGAGGCTGGCTATTTTCCCGCGCTCGTGCGCGACGTCGTGGCCACCGCGCTCGCCGGTGACGAGGTGCGCCAGCACCTCGTGCACGTGGAGACGACCTTCGAGCAGGACGAACTGCTGCGTCACATCACGGTGCTCGTGCTGACGCCGACGAAGCTCGTCATCGTTCACGCCGACGACCACGACGACTCAGCCGCCGGGGGTGTGCGCTCGACGCGTCAGGCCGTGACGGCGACGTCGGAGACGGTCGCGCTGTCGTTCGTGCGCGGCGTGACGCTGACGCACGTCGTCACTTCCCCGGAGCGCTACCGCTCCGGCAGCCTCGGGCGCGAGGTGACGCTGACGATCGGCTGGGGCACGATCAGCCGCATCGACCTGCTGCCCGCGACGTGCGGCGACCCGAACTGCGACGCCGACCACGGCTACGACGGCACGATCACCGGCGACGACATCAGCCTACGCATCTCCGCCGACGCCGAGGGAGAGGGTCACCTGCAGCAGGCGATGACGTTCGCTCACGCCCTGTCGGCCGTCGTCGGCTCCGCGGCCCGCTGACGCCCGCGATGAAGGCTCCCCGCTACGACGCCGACGGGCTCGCCGGTGTGCTGCCGTCCGTGGCACGCAGCCTCGACCCCGTCGCGTTCGCGGGGGCCGGGCGCAAGCTGCCGCAGGCGCGCGCGGCGATCGTCGTCCTCGCCGACGGGCTGGGCGCGCGGCTGCTGCGCCGTCAGAGCGCGCACGCACCGTTCCTGCGCGAGCACCTCGAGCGGATGCAGACCCTCGCCGCGGGCTTCCCGACGACGACGGCGACGTCGATGGGCACGTTCGGCACCGGCCTGCCCCCCGGTGCGCACGGCCTGGCCGGCTACCTCGTCGTCGACCCCGCGACGGGGTGCGTGTTCAACGAGCTGACGTGGAAGGACGGGCCGAATCCGCAGGCGTGGCAACCGAACCCGACGGTGTTCGAACGCGCCGACGCCGCCGGGCTGCGTCCCGCCATGATCGGACCCGGCTACTTCGACGGCTCGGGCCTGACGAACGCCGCCCTGCGCGGCGCGACGTTCTACCCGGCCGAGGGGCTCGACGACCGCGTCGACGCGGCGCTGGCCGCCACCCGGCGCGGTCACCGACTCGTCTACCTCTACTGGGGCGAGATCGACAAGGCCGGCCACGTCCACGGCGTCGGCTCGCCGCAGTGGGCGCACGAGCTCGCCGTGTTCGACGACGCGATGGCGCGCCTCGACTTCGGGCGCCCCGCAGGCACATCGCTCACGCTGACCGCCGACCACGGCATGGTCGACGTCCCCCTCGACGCGCGCGTCGACATCGCGACGACGCCGCACCTGCGCGACGGCGTCCGACGCGTCGGGGGAGAGATGCGCGCGCTGCACCTGTACGTCGAGCCGGGGGCGCTCGCGGACGTCGAATCGCGCTGGCGCGCCGAGATCGGCGCGCAAGGACACGTCTTCATCCGCGAACAGCTCGCCGACGCAGGCTGGGTCGGCGCGCTCGATCCCGCCACCGCCGGACGCTTCGGCGACGTCGTCGTCTCCGTCACGAGCGCGCGCGGGTACGTCGACTCGCGTGTCATGAGCGACCGCGTGCTCACGCTGCTCGGCCAGCACGGTGCGATGACGCCCGACGAACTCGACGTGCCGTTCCTCCACCTCGGCGCGCGCTAGGGTGACTGACCGTGGCTGAGCTCGTGTTTTTCACCGGAACGATGGATTGCGGCAAGTCGACGCTGGCGCTGCAGATGGATCACAACCATGCCGCGCGCGGCCGTCGCGGCGTCGTCCTCACCCAGCACGACCGCGCCGGTGAGGCCGTCATCTCCTCCCGCCTCGGCCTGCGCCGCGAGGCCCTCGAGGTGAACGCCGGCCTCGACCTGTGGGATCTCGCCGTCTCCGCGCGCGTCACCCTCGGCGAGCTCGACTACGTCATCGCCGACGAGGTGCAGTTCTACGAGCCCGAGCAGATCGATCAGCTCGCGCGCGTCGTCGACGAACTCGACGTCGACGTCTTCGCATTCGGCATCACCGCCGACTTCAAGACCCAACTGTTCCCCGGCTCGCGTCGCCTGTTCGAACTCGCCGACCGCACGCAGCTGCTGCAGGTCGAGGCGTTGTGCTGGTGCGGCAAGCGCGCGACGCACAACGCCCGCGTCGTCGACGGCACGATGGTCGTCGAGGGCGAGCAGGTCGTCGTCGGCGACACCGGCGACCAGGGCGAGACGCCGCTCGTCGAGTACGAGGTGCTGTGCCGGCGCCACTTCATGCGTCGGATGACGTCACATGCCGCGCGCACGATCGGGGCGCAGCAGATGCCGTTCGACCTCGACGTCTGCCCGGTGCCCGCCTCGACGTTCGTCGCGTCCGAGCCTGCGGGCGAATCGTCGACGGCACACGAAGGCCCCTGAGTCGCCATGTCCACGCCAGGCTCCGGCCCTCGAGACGACGACGCCGACGACACGACGCCGTACTGGGCGCGCGGTTCGTACGCTCCGAATTGGCGCGCCGGACGACCCGCCGCGGACGATGACACCCGCGGGTGGGACGAGACGACCGCGCGCGGTGACGCCCGCGAGCTGGACGAGACGCGCGAGCTCGCACGCGCGGCTGCATCGAATCGAGGCGACGAGACAGACGGCCCGGCGCCTGACGCCACCCAGGGCACGGCCGGAACGTCCGCATCCGACAACGCCCGACGCATGGCCGGTGGTGCACTCGCCGCGGGGCGCCTCGCCGGCCAGGGCGTGCGTGGTGCTGCTCGCCTGAGCGCGGGGGCGACGAAGGCGTCCCTGCGCGCCGCCCGGCGCGCGAGCAACGCCCAGGGCGCCGGCGAGAGCGGCCTGGGGCGCCTCATGGAGGTGCACGCGCTGTCGAACGCGGGGGACGCCGCCGTCACCGTCGGACTCGCCGGGACGCTGTTCATCTCCGCGCAGCCGGGGGAGGCGAAGAGCCACGTCGTGCTCTTCCTCGTGCTCACGATGCTGCCGTTCGCCATCGTCGCGCCCCTCGTCGGACCGCTGCTCGACCGCTATCGTCACGGTCGTCGGTGGGCGATGGGTGCGACGTTCGCGCTGCGCGGCTTCCTGTGCTGGGTGCTCGCCGACGCGATCGAACGCGACTCCGTCTGGCAGTTCCCCGCGGCGCTCGCCATCCTCGTCGCGAGCAAGGCCTACATCGTCACCCGATCATCGGCGACGCCGCGGTTGCTGCCCGACGGAATGACCCTCGTGCGCGCCAACAGCCGCATGAGCCTCGCGGGCGTCACGGGCGCGACGATCGGTGGCCCGCTCGCCGGTGGCGCGGCCGCGCTGTTCGGGGCGACGTGGGCGTTCCGCGCCGCGTTCCTGCTGTTCGTGTTCGGCACCATCCTCGCCATCCTGCTGCCGGCGAACATCGACTCCGACCGCCACGACGGTTCACTGCGCGCCCCGAAGCTGACGATGCCGCCCGCCGTCGTCGCTGCGCTGCGCACGAACACCGGGCTGCGCTGGGTCAGCGGCTTCCTCACGATGTTCATGGCGTTCCTCATGAAGACCCATCCGCTGCCCGGGTGGGAGGACAAGGTGACGACGCTGCTCGCCATCGTCGTCGGCGCCGCCGCCATCGGCAACGCGCTCGGTTCCGTTGCCGGAGCTGTCGTGCGCGCGCTCGCGCCGCGCGTCGTCATCCTCGCGTGCCTGCTCGCGGACACCGCGGCCGTCGTCGTCGCCGCGGTGCACTTCGATCTCATGACGGCCGTCATCGTCGGGCTCGTCGCCGGCCTCGGGCAGGCGCTCGGCAAACTGGCGCTCGACACGCTGATCCAGGATCATCTCGCCGAGGCCGTGCGCACCAGCGCCTTCGCGCGATCGGAGACGGTGCTGCAGCTCGCGTGGGTGCTCGGCGGCATCTTCGCCTGCATCATCCCGACCGACGCGACGATCGGCATGTACGCCGCCGCGGTCGTGCTGCTGACGTGGACCGCACTCGTCGTCGCATGGAACGCAGGGCGCGGTCCGCGCCTCACTTCTTGGGGCCGCGGCCCCCGAACATGATGTCGTCCCAGCTCGGCACGCTCGGACGCGAGCTCTTGCGGCTCTGACTCGCGCGCGGCGGCACCGCGGGCGAGGCGCCCTTCGAGGTGCCCTTCGACGACGCGTCCCTCGACGTGGTGTCGTTCTTCGTCGGCGCAGCTTCGCGGGTGTCGGTGCCGGAGGTCTCCTCGTCGGCCGCCGACGCGCTCTTCTCGACATCGTCGGAAGACTCGTTCTCGGCCTGTGCCGCTACCTCGTCGTCGAATACCGCGGACGAGTCGGTCGCGACGTCGAACTCTTGTTCGCCGTCGTGCTCCGCGTCGATGGCGTCGTCCTCGTAGACGTCGCCACCGTCGTGGTGGCCGGGCAGTTCGCCGAAGAGCGACTCGTCGTGCTCGTCGTCGTCATGGCGCAGTGCGCCACGCACAGATGCCTGTTCGACGCGGGCGCGCGGGCGGCGCGACTTGCGACGACGGGAGCCGCGCGCGGCCTTGCCGGACGCCTCGTCGACGTCTTCATGGCGCGACGTCTCGCTGTTCGTGTCGTCACTCTGCGCACCGGCGTGCGAGTCGTCGTCGCTCGCGCCGGTCACGCCCCGAGCGTCGGCACCAGAACCCGCGGCACTCGTCGTCACCGCATCGCTCGTGACGGCGTCGCCGTCACGACCCGACGAATCACGTTCGCCCCCAGCGGTATTCACGGGCGCCTCACGCGACTCCTCGCCGGATTCGGTGAGTTCTTCGGGACGCGGGTGAGAGGGCAGCGGCGGGGGAGTCGTGCCCACGTCGATGCGCTCGGTGCGTTCGGTCGGTGCCATCGACGCCGGCAACTGGGTGGCCCGTGACGTCGCCGACGTCGTGCCCGCGCCGCCGCTCGAACGCTGCGACGACGAGCGGCCACGGCCGCGGCTGGCCTGACGTGCGCGCATCGACGCGGTGAGGTCACCGGCGCCGGCGCGCGGGTCGGAGGGTGACAGGCGCGCACCGAGGTGCGGGTCCTGGGCGTCGGCGAGGCCACCTTCGGCCTCGACGTCGTAGACGGGCGCGTCACGGTGCGTGCGGGCGCCGCCCTTGCGGGCGGCGGCCTTCTGACGCTCCGGCGAGTCCTCGTCGGCCGCGGCGATCTCGTCGCCGCCGA
>NZ_AEIQ01000110.1:0-9623 GCF_000152185.1 Dermacoccus sp. Ellin185
GGCGACGCGGCCGAGGTCGCGCGGACGTTGGCGGGCCGTGTCGGCGACGTCGCGCACGCGGGCGAAGCCGATCGAACCATCGTCCCGGCGCGTCTGCGCGAGATCGCGGCGGTCTGAGACCGCTCACCCGGGGGTGCGTGGTGCGCGCGAACCCACCCGCGGCCGCTGCGTCGAGGCAGGCGGGGCTCTAGGATCGGGCCATGGTCGACGAGTTCAAAGCTGATTCGCAGGACGACATCCTCATCGAGCAAGCCGGCGCCTTCGCGGGCGAGGCCGACGGGTTCGGGCGGCTGTGGACGCCGCACCGCATGGCGTACATCGAGGGCGAGCGTCCGACGAAGGACGCCGGCCACGGCTGCCCGTTCTGCGCGTCGCCTACGAAGACCGACGCTGACGGCCTCATCGTCCACCGTGGTGAGCACTGTTTCGTCGTGATGAACCTGTTCCCGTACAACCCGGGCCACCTGCTCGTGTGCCCGTACCGTCACGTCGCCTCGTACATCGACCTCACCGACGACGAGACCGAGGAGTTCACGAAGCTGACGAAGGCCGGGGTGCGTGCCCTCAAGGCCGCGTCGAACCCGGGCGGGTTCAACCTCGGGATGAACCAGGGTGACGTCGCAGGTGCCGGCGTCGCCGCGCACCTGCATCAGCACATCGTGCCGCGCTGGGGTGGCGACATGAACTTCATGCCGATCATCGGGCGCACCAAGGCGCTGCCGGTGCTGCTCGAGGACAGCCGTCAGCGCATCGTCGCGAACTGGCCGAACGACTGACACCGGTCACCACGGGCAGTGCGCTGCCTCGAACGGGTATATCGAACCGCTACAGTTGAACCACCATGCTCAACAAGTACGCGCGCGCGTTTTTCTCCGCCATCTTCCGGCCCATCGCCCAGCTCCTGCTGCGTCTCGGCATCAGCCCCGACGTCGTGACGATCGTGGGCACCGTCGGTGTCGCGTTCGGTGCACTGTGGTTCTATCCGCGCGGCGACTTCCTCGTCGGCACGTTGTTCATCACCGTCTTCGTCTTCTCGGACATGCTCGACGGCAACATGGCGCGCCTGTCGGGCCGCTCGTCGACGTGGGGTGCCTACCTCGACTCGACGCTCGACCGCGTCGGTGACGCCGCGATCTTCGGCGGCCTCGTCCTGTACTACGCGGGCAAGGGCGACAACTTCCTCATGGCGTGCCTCGCGCTCGCGTGCCTCGTGCTCGGCTCGGTCGTCTCCTACGCCAAGGCCCGGGCCGAGGGTCTCGGCATGCAGGCGAACGTCGGCATCGCCGAGCGCGCCGACCGTCTCGTCGCCGTGCTCGTCACGACCGGCCTCGTCGGCTGGTTCCTGCCCGAGATCGTGCTGACCGTCGTGCTCACGCTGCTCGCCGTCGCATCGTTCATCACGGTCGTGCAGCGCATGCTCATGGTGCGGGGGCAGGCCCTCGCCACGCCGTTCGAGGGCTGAGCGCGTGGCCGCCGAGGGGTTGACGACGCGCGCCCGCGACGCCGTCACCGTCGCAGCGTTCAAGGGCGCCTGGTGGGGCGTGCGGGCGCTGCCCGAGCGCGCCGCCCACCGCCTCTTCGACGTCATCGCGGACGTCACGACGCGCCGCGGCGGCCCGAGCGTCGCGCGGATGCGCTCCAACTACGCGATCGCGCGCCCCGAACTCGACGACGCAGCCCTCGACGCGCTCGTCGCCGCCGGCGTGCGCTCGTACCTGCGCTACTGGTGCGAGGCGTTCCGACTGCCGTCGCTGACACGCGAGCAGATCGTCGAGAGGGTGACCACCTCGGGTGAACTCGAGGCGACCCGCAGCATGCTCGCCGATGGACGCAGCGTCGTCGCCTACCTCGGCCACCTCGGCAACTGGGATCTCGCGGGCGCCTGGTCGGCGACACAGCTCGCGCACGTGACGACGGTCGCCGAGCGACTCGAGCCCGACGCTCTCCTCCGCGCGTTCCTGCACTTCCGCGAAGAGCTGGGCATGACGATCATCCCGCTGACCAAGGGCGAGAACGTCCTCGGCCAGGTCGAGACGCTCGTGCGCGAACCGGGTGCGTTCGCGCCGCTGCTGTCGGATCGCGACCTCACGAGCCGCGGCGTCACCGTCGACCTGTGCGGCGAGCCGGCCCGCCTCGCTGCCGGCCCCGCCGTCATCGCCCGACGCACCGGTGCGGCACTCGTGCCGATCACGATCACCTACCGCCGGCGCGACGGCGGCAGCGGCTGGGGCATCGACATCCGCTTCCACCCGGCGGTCGACATCGCCCACACCGATGATGCCCGCGCCGACGTGCAGGCCGCAGTCCAGGCGTGCGCCGACGCGCTCGGCGGCGCCATCCGCGAGCACACGCAGGACTGGCACATGATGCAGCGCGTGTTCGTCCGCGACCTCGACGCGCGCTGGGGCTGAGCGGTGCGGATCGGCCTCGTCAGCCCGTACTCGTTCGACGTGCCCGGCGGTGTGCAGCTGCACGTGCGCGACCTCGCGACGTACCTGCTCGCAGAAGGGCACGAGGTCAGCGTCCTCGCGCCGAGCGACGGTGACGACGCGGGTGCGCCGTACGTGACGAGCGCCGGGGGAGCGATGCCGATCCGCTACAACGGTTCCGTCGCGCGCCTGGCGTTCGGTCCGGTCGCGGCGAGCCGGACGGCGCGCTGGGTGGAGCGCGGCGACTTCGACGTCCTGCACGTCCACGAACCGATGACGCCGAGCGTGTCGCTGCTCGCGCTGCGCACGTACGACGGGCCGGTCGTCGCGACGTTCCACACCTCGATCGAGCGCTCGCGCGCGCTGCAGCTCGCCCAACCGTTCCTGCGCCCGGCGCTGGAGAAGATCACCGGGCGCATCGCCGTCTCGCGCGCCGCGCGGGACACCGTCGCGCGCCATCTCGGCGGTGACGCCGCGCTCGTGCCGAACGGCGTCTACGTCGACCGGTTCGCGACGGTTCGCCCCGAGGCGCGCTGGCAGGATGGGGACGAGCGCCCGACGATTGCCTTTCTCGGACGCATGGGAGAGCCGCGCAAGGGCCTGCGCGTCCTGCTCGACGCCGTCCCGCTCATCGCCCCGGCGCACCCCGGGGTGCGCGTCCTCGTCGCCGGGCCGGGTGACGTCGCCGCGGCGCGGCGGGAGGTGCCCGCCTCGGCTGAGGGCCACGTCGAGTTCCTCGGGTTGCTCAGCGACGGCGAGAAGGCGTCGTTGCTGGCGTCGTGCGACGCGTACGTCGCGCCCAACACCGGTGGCGAGAGCTTCGGGATCATCCTCATCGAGGCGATGAGCGCCGGCGCCCCCGTCGTCGCCAGCGATCTGGAGGCCTTCGCGCGCGTGCTCGACGACGGCCGCTGCGGCGTCCTCTTCGACACCGGCGACGCGGCGGCGCTGGCGCATGCGGTGACGGGGGTGCTCGCTGACCGCGGGGCGCGTGACGCCCTGTCCCGGGCCGGGAGAGAGCGCGCGCGGCTGTACGACTGGTCGGCCGTCGGGCAGCAGGTCGTCTCCGCGTACGAGACGGTCCGCAGTTCGCATGCCGCGGCCGCTGCGGTGGCGGGACGCCGATCATGAGCGGCGTGTGGGCCGACGTCGCCGTCGTCGTCGCGCTGTTGCTCGGGCTCGCCTGGTATCTCAGCTACACCGCAGCGCGCCTCGACCGGCTGCACGCTCGCGTCGAGGGGTCGCTGGCCTCGCTCGACGCGCAGCTCGTGCGCCGCGCCGAGGCCGCGGCCGAGTACGCGCAGGCCACCGCTCTCGACCCGGCGAGCGCGCTGCTGCTCGCCTCGCCGGCGGCTGATTCGCTGCAGGCCGCCGACGGCGCCCTCATCACGGACGACGTGCAACAGGTCGGCGTACCCGTCGAGCGTGCGCAGGCCGAGACGGCGCTGACGCAGACGCTTGCGCTCGTCGTGGGTGACGCGTCGGCGACGGACGGCGCCGCGTCGCGGGCGGAAGCAGCTGGGCGCCGCCCGATCAGCACCGTGCCTGACGTCCCAGGCAGCGCGCCCGCGGAGGGTGACGACGGGGCCCGTCAGCGTCTCGCGGACGCATGCGATCGCGTCGAACTCGCCTACCGATTCCACAACGAGGCCGTACGCGACGTACGTCGCGTACGCGCCAAGGCGATCGTCCGGGCGTTGCACCTGGCTGGACGCACGCAGCTGCCGGAAGAAGTCACGTTTGCCACCCGCGTCCACGGCCTCGGTCGCACCGACGCGTGGCGCTGATTTCTGCCGGAGCAGCCGTGTTCGGGCTGGCGTCGTCGGCCCCATCATGCCGTGGCCGGTAGCTGCCATCGACGATCATCTGTCTCCTTCATGCCCGTCTCGGGGCTAGCGTGGGCTCTCGCGTCGCATCCGCGGCGCCCATCAGAAAGAGGGACGAGCACATGAGCTCTGCAGGCTCCGAACAGAACACCGCCGTGGCGACCGACCGCGTCAAGCGCGGCATGGCCGACATGCTCAAGGGCGGCGTCATCATGGACGTCGTCACCCCCGAGCAGGCGAAGATCGCCGAGGACGCAGGAGCCGTCGCCGTCATGGCCCTCGAACGTGTGCCCGCCGACATCCGCGCGCAGGGCGGTGTCTCGCGCATGAGTGATCCCGACATGATCGACGGCATCATCGAGGCCGTGTCGATCCCCGTCATGGCGAAGGCGCGCATCGGGCACTTCGTCGAAGCGCAGGTGCTGCAGGCGCTCGGCGTCGACTACATCGACGAATCGGAGGTGCTCTCGCCCGCCGACTACGCCAACCACATCGACAAGTGGGCCTTCGACGTGCCGTTCGTGTGCGGCGCGACCAACCTCGGTGAGGCGCTGCGACGCATCAACGAGGGCGCCGCGATGATCCGCTCCAAGGGTGAAGCGGGCACCGGCGACGTGTCGAACGCGACGACGCACATGCGCAAGATCCGCGGCGAGATCCGCCGCTTGACGTCGATGGCCGAGGACGAACTCTACGTCGCGGCCAAGGAGATGCAGGCTCCCTACGCCCTCGTGCGTGAGGTCGCCGAGAAGGGCAAGCTGCCCGTCGTCCTGTTCACCGCAGGCGGCATCGCGACGCCCGCCGACGCAGCCATGATGATGCAGCTCGGCGCCGAAGGCGTCTTCGTCGGCTCCGGCATCTTCAAGAGCGGCAACCCCGCCCAACGCGCCGAAGCGATCGTCAAGGCCACCACCTTCTACGACGACCCCGACACCCTTGCCAAGGTCTCCCGCGGCCTCGGCGAAGCCATGGTCGGCCTCAACGTCGACGAGATCCCCGAACCCCACCGCCTGTCCGAACGGGGTTGGTGATAATTCCTCGGCTCGTCTTCCGGTTCGCCGTGTCCGGGGCTCGCAAGCTCGCCCCGGACAATTCTCATTCGGTGCGACAGCACGCGGGACAACGGCTCAGATCCTTCTTTGATCCGCTCGCGGATCAGAGAAGGATCTGAGCCCCCATCATCACCGTCCGTTCCTTGGGGAGGCGGAAGTAGTCGGCGGGGACGGCGGCGTTGTGGCTCATCGCCATGAACAGCAGTTTGCGGAGCTTGGACATGCCGGGGCGGCCTGCGTCGATGAGGCCGATCTCGGAGACGAAGTAGTAGGCGGTGTCGGGGTCGATGTCGACGCCTTGGTCGGCGGCGATGCGCAGGGCGGCGGGCACGTCCTGGTCGTCCTGGAAGCCGTAGCGCAGCGTCAGGTGCGTGATGCGGTCGTAGTCGTTGCCGAGGTGGTCCAGTACGACGGTGTCCTCCGGTGCGATGTGCGGCACGTTGGCGCTCTTCGTCGTCACGATGAAGACGTTCTCGTGGATGACGTGGTTGAAGTTGGCGTTCTCACGCATGGCGAGCGGCGTCGTCGTCCGGTCGGGGTGGAGGAACACGGCGGTGCCGGGGACCTCGCGCAGGTCACCGCAGCGGGCGGAGCGCACGAAGTCGTCGAGGGGGCCTTCGATGTCGTGGCGGCGGCGCGCGACGATGTCGCGGCCCTTCTGCCACGTCAGCATCGACAGGCCGATGCCGCAGGCGATGACGACGGGCAGCCAACCGCCGTGGAACAGTTTCGCGACGTTGGCGGTGAAGAAGATCCCCTCGAACAGGTAGAGGAAGAAGCCGAGGACGACGAGGCGCCACTTGGGCCACTTGAGCGTGCTCTGCGCGTAGACGAGGAACAGTGTCGTCGTCATGAGGAACGTGCCCGTCACGGCGAGGCCGTAGGCGACGGCGAGTTTCTCGGAGCTGCGGAACGCGAGCAGCAGCGTTATGACGCCGATGAACAGCACCCAGTTGACGCCGGGGATGTAGATCTGGCCCTCTTCCTCCTCGCCGGTGTGACGCACCGTCATGCGCGGCAGGTAGCCGGAGCGCTCCGCTTGGCGGGCGACGGAGAACGCGCCGGAGATGACGGCCTGCGAGGCGATGACGGTGGCCGCGGTCGCGAGGATGACGAGGGGGAGCTTGGCCCATTCGGGGGCGAGCAGGAAGAACGGGTTGGAGATGTTCTTCGGGTCGCTGAGGATGAGCGAGCCCTGCCCCATGTAGTTGAGGATGAGGGCGGGGAAGACGAGCACGAACCAGGCGCGCGTGATCGGCGCGCGACCGAAGTGGCCCATGTCGGCGTACAGTGCCTCGGCGCCCGTCACGCACAGGACGATCGAGCCGGCCGCGACGAACGCGATGAAGGGGTGGCCGATGACGAAGCTGCCCGCGTACGTCGGCAGCAGTGCTCGGAAGATCTCCGGGTCGCGGACGATCTGGTTGACGCCGAGCGCGGCGAGGGTGACGAACCAGACGATCATGACGGGGCCGAAGAACTTGCCGACGGCGTCCGTGCCCTTCTGCTGGATGAAGAACAGCGCTGTGATGACGATCGCGCCGATGGGGACGACGTACTCGGTGAGCCCTTCATGCACCGTCTCGAGACCTTCGATGGCCGACATGACGGAGATCGCCGGCGTGATGACGCTGTCGCCGAAGAACAGGGACGCGCCGATGACACCGAGGATCATGACGATGCCCCAGCGTTTGCCGCCCTTGGGCACGCCCTGTCGCACGAGCGCGGCGAGCGCCATGATGCCGCCCTCGCCGTCGTTGTCGGCGCGCAGGACGAACAGGACGTACTTGATCGTCACGATGATGGTGAGTGCCCAGAACATCCAGGAGATGACGCCGTAGATGTCGCTCTCGTTGGCGACGACGGCGTTGTGGTCGACGTTGAAGACGCTCTGCACCGAGTACAGCGGACTGGTGCCGATATCACCGAAGACGACGCCCAGGGCGCCGAGCATGAGCGCGGCCATGCCCTTCTTGGCATGGTCGCCGGGGTTCGACTCGGGGGTGGACGCGCCCTCGCTCGTCACGCTCGCTTCAGTACTCACCCGGAAAGTATGGGGCCACCGCCCCTGCGCGCGCCACACGGGTAGCAGATACGCCTGTGTCATAGGGTCGCGGGCATGGAATCAACGCCACGGACCGTCATCGGGGTGCTCGCGGTGCAGGGCGACGTCGTCGAGCACGTCCGCATGCTGGAGGACGTCGGCGCGCATGCCGTGCGCGTTCGTCGTGCCGCGGATCTTGCGAACGTCGACGCACTCGTCATCCCCGGCGGGGAGTCGACGGTCATGATGCGCCTCATCGCTCAGGGGGACCTCCTCGAACCGCTGCGCGAACGCATCGCCGCGGGGATGCCGGCCTACGGCTCGTGCGCCGGCATGATCCTGCTCGCCGATCGGATCCTCGACGGGACGGCGGGTCAGCAGACGCTCGGCGGGCTCGACGTCACGGTGCGGCGCAACGCGTTCGGTCGTCAGGTCGCCTCGTTCGAGGCGGACGTCACCGTCGACGGCGTGGACGGCGGCCCGGTGCGGGCGGTGTTCATCCGCGCGCCCTGGGTCGAGGAGGTCGGCGCCGGCGTCGAGGTGCTCTCCAGCGTCGCGCTGCCGACGGGCGGTGAGGCCGTCGTCGCCGTGCGTCAGGGCAATCTGCTCGCCACGTCGTTCCACCCGGAGGTGACGAACGACGCGCGCGTCCACGCCCTGTTCGTGCGCATGGTCGAGCACGCTCGCGGATGACGACTGGGGCCGCGGCTCGCGACGGCGCTAGACTGGCCCGCGATCCGAGCGAGCGCGCCCATCTGCCGTCGCGTTCGCCCCGCGCCCCGCATCGGGCGTGTTCGAGCACGGCAGCACGAGCATCCGAGAGGCAGACATGAGCGGTCACTCCAAGTGGGCGACGACGAAGCACAAGAAGGCTGCGATCGACGCCAAGCGCGGCAAGCTGTTCGCGAAGCTGATCAAGAACATCGAGGTCGCGGCCCGCTCCGGCGGCGGTGACCCGACGGGCAACCCGACGCTGTACGACGCCATCCAGAAGGCGAAGAAGTCGTCGGTGCCCAACGACAACATCGACCGCGCCGTCAAGCGCGGCTCCGGCGCCGAGGCCGGTGGCGCCGAGTACCAGGCCCTCACGTACGAGGGCTACGCGCCCGGTGGCGTCGCGCTGCTCATCGAGTGCCTGACGGACAACAAGAACCGCGCCGTCGCCGAGGTCCGCACCGCGTTGCAGAAGAACGGTGGCTCGATGGCGGACTCCGGTTCGGTCGCCTACCTGTTCAACCGCAAGGGCATCGTCATCGTCCCGAAGGCGCAGGGCGACAAGCCCGACACGACGGAGGACGCGCTGCTCGAGATCGTGCTCGAAGCGGGCGCGGAGGACGTCAACGACCTCGGCGAATCTTTCGAGATCGTGTCCGAGGCGGGTGACTTCGTCGGCGTGCGTGAGGCGCTGCAGGCCGCCGGCATCGACTACGACTCGGCCGAGGCGTCGTTCGTGCCGTCGATGGAGGTGCCGCTCGACAAGGACGGCGCGAAGAAGATGTTCCGCGTCATCGAGGCCCTAGAGGACTCGGACGACGTGCAGAACGTCTTCGCCAACGGCCAGGTCTCTGATGAGGTTCTCGCCGAGCTGGACGCCGAGGACTGATCCCGGTCGTTCCGTGAGTGATCGACGGCCGTGCCCCGCGGGGCACGGCCGTCGCGTGCATCGGGTACGGTGGATGCGAACAAGTGTTCTATCGGGTGCGTCGTTCGCACCCGTCGAGGCCGGAGGTGTGACGTGCGGGTGCTCGCTGTCGACCCCGGTCTGACGCGCTGCGGCGTGGGCGTCGTCGCGACGGGCCAGGGCTCGACGTTGCAGATCGTGACGGTGGGGGTCATCCGTACCTCGGCAGACCTACCGTTGCACGAACGCCTCCACGAGTTGCGCGTCGAACTGGACGCCGTGTTCGAGCGCACCCAACCCGATGCGGTCGCCGTCGAGCGGATGTTCGCGCGCCACGACGTCTCGACGATCATGGGCACCGCGCAGGCGTCGGCCGTCCCGATGCTCGCCGCGGCTGAACGCGGCCTGCCGCTCGGGCTGCACACGCCCTCGGAGGTCAAGGCGGCGGTGACGGGCAACGGGCGCGCCGACAAGGCGCAGGTGACGACGATGGTGACGCGCATCCTCGGCCTCGAGGTCGCTCCCAGACCGGCCGACGCCGCCGACGCGCTCGCCCTCGCCATCTGTCATCACTGGCGCGGTGGCGGGTTGGCACGCCGGGGTGCGAGCGCTGACGGAGCGTCGGCAGCGCCGGCCGCCGGCGCGTACCCG
>NZ_AEIQ01000109.1:0-4384 GCF_000152185.1 Dermacoccus sp. Ellin185
GAGTGCGCCCGCGGCGGCGGCCTCGACGGGCCCGGCGTTGGGGCTCGGATGCGCGGGGGCGTCACGGCGGACGTCGCGCACGACGTCGCGCACGCGCGACGGCTCGCCCGCCACGACACAGCTGATCGCCGTCGCGAGCACGCTCACACGGGCCGGAACGGCGTTGAGGACGTCGTCGAATCGTGCCGCGGCCCAACCGAACTGCTCGAGCCGCTCGGTCCGGTGCCCGATCATCGCGTCAAGCGTGTTGGCGCAGCGGTGCAGCACGACACCAGGCGCCCCGAACCCCGCGCCCCAGACGAGGGTTGCCGCGACGGCATCCGACTGGTTCTCGGCAAGCGACTCGACGACGGCCCGGGCCATCTCGTCGGGGCCTGCCTGCGACGTGTCGCGTCCGACGAGCGAGCGAATGCGGTGACGAGCGCCGTCGAGGTCGTCGGCAGCGAGCAGGTCGTGCACCGCCATCGCCTCGCGCTCCAGCGAACGTCCGCCGAGGGCCGCCCACGTCACCAGCGCCGTGATGAGGGTGCGCGTCAGCGGCCGGCGTCGATCGAGAACGAGCGCACCGGCGACCGGCGGAGCGAGCGTCACGACGAGGTACGCGATGCCCCGCGAGCGTCGCGGCGCCCACAGCCGGTGCTCGCAGGCCGCCGCCCAGCCACCGAACCAGGCGACGGGGTGATGCCGGGCCGGGTCACCCCAGCGCCGGTCGGCGAGATACCCGAGCGCCACACCGGCCGCGATCGGATCCCAGCAGGCGCTCGCGCGCGCTGTCCGCGTCACAAGCCCTGTCCGCGTCAAGAACCTTGGCGCGGCGGTGGTCGTCGCGCCGCGCGAGACCGCACCGTCGAGGTGCGCCATTTGCGTGAGTAGAAGGCCGGTCACGATGCCCCCGATGGGTTCTTGGGCTCGCCCTTGATCACGAGGGGGCAACCCGCCACGACGAGGACGACGTCGTCGCACGCGCGCGCGAGGCGCTGGTTGAGGCGGCCCAGCTCGTCGGTGAAGAGGCGCCCCGATTGGTAGGGAGAGACGAGACCGAAGCCCACCTCGTTCGTCACGATGACGAGGTCGTGTTCGAACGCCGTGATCGCCTCGACGAAGGCATCGGCCCGGGCGGCGTACCGCTGGTGCCACGTCGGCATCGACGGGGGCGGGGGCGTCGATTGCTCCTCGTCGCCTCGGCGAGGGCCTTCGCCGGTGTCAGAAACCCAGGCGCCGGATTCCTCGAGGGCGGAGGTCAGCCACGAGCCGACGTCGTCGAGCAGGCACGGACCGTGGATCTCGCTGAGCGCGCGGGGAACATCGACCGACTCGAGGCTCGACCAGTGTGACGGCCGCCGCTGCTGATGGGCTGCGACGCGGGCACGCCACTCGTCGTCGTCGGGACGTGTCGGCCCCGTGGCCAGGTACGTCGCGGGCGCCTCCCACAGCAGGCGTTCGGCGTACGTCGACTTGCCCGAGCGCACGCCGCCGGTGATGAGGACGCGGCGCGGGGCGCTCATCGCCAGACTCCGAGGGTGAGGACGATGAGCATGACGGTGAGGGCCACCTCGATGCCGGCTCCCATGACGTCACCCGTCAGGCCGCCGAAGGTGCGCGTCGCGCGACGAGCGAGCCATTCCAGCGCGATGCCGGCGGCCACCGAGGCGACCAGGGGAGCGGCGAGAAGCGTTGCGCCGGTGGAGAACCCATCGTCACCTGAGGCATCAGCCAGGGCAGATCCGCCGACGAGCACCAGCCATCCCACGACGCTTGCGGCGACGAGCTCCGGGGTTCGGACGGCCGACAGCACGACGGCGCCCATCCCGTCAGGCCGTGCAGCGCTCCACCGTCGGTGGGCGAGGGTAGTGCACGCCACCCGCGAGACGATGACGGCGGCGCCGGCCAGCCACGGCGCGTCGAGGAGCGCCGCGAAGCACGCCGTCTGCACGCCGGCCGTCACGACGACGGCGATGACACCCATCGGGCCGACGTCGCCACGCTTCATCACCTCGAGGGCGCGCTCCCGGTTCCACCCCGCGCCGAATCCGTCGACGGTGTCAGCCAATCCGTCGACGTGCATGGCGCGCGTGCCGGCCGCGAGGGCAGCGACCGCGCAGAAACCGGCCACGAGCGGAGGCGCGTCGACCCAGTGCCCGACGAGCAGGACGAGCGACGTCACCACAGCGAGCGGGACGGCGGCCAGGGGCGCGAGGGTCATCGCCCAGCGCGCCACCGGCGTGGTGATCGGCGGGATCGCGCCGACGGGAATGACGCTCAACGTCCCCGTCGCGAGGCGCAGCCCCTCCCATGCCGGTCGGGTGACGACAGCGTCGCTCATCACGCCGCTCCGGTGTCGTCGGACGACGCATGGAGCCGGGTGCCGTCGAGAGCTGCGACGACGTCGCCGATCACGGTGATGGCAGGTGCGCCGAGGCCGGCGTCGGCGACGGCGTCCGGCAACGTCGCAAGGGTCGCCACGACGCGTCGCTCGCTCGGCATGGCGCCGTCGGCGATCGTTGCGGCGGGCGTCGAGGCGGACAGGCCACCGTCGACGAGTGCCGATGCGATGGCGCGCAGGTGCGCGACGCCCATGAGAACGACCAGGGTGGTGCGGGTGCGGGCCAGTGCCGCCCAATCGAGATCCGAGCGCGGGTCGCCGGGCGCGACGTGCCCCGAGACGACCGTGAACCCCTGCGATGATGCCCGGTGCGTCACGGGGATGCCGGCGAGCGCCGGCACGGCGATCGCCGACGTCACCCCCGGCACGACGTCGACGCTGAGACCGGCGTCTCGACAGGCGATCACCTCCTCGCCGCCGCGACCGAAGACGAAGTTGTCGCCGCCCTTGAACCGCACGACGTCACGCCCGGAGAGCGCGTGCTCGACGAGCAATCGGTTGATCTCCTCCTGCGGCGTGAACGCGCCGCGCGGAATCTTGCCGACGTGGATGATCGTCGCGTCGGCTCGGGCGTGTGCGAGGGCGTCGAGGGGAGCGAGGCGATCGCAGACGATGACGTCGGCGCGCTCGATCGCGCCCAGCCCGGCGACGGTGAGCAGGCCCGGATCACCCGGGCCGCCGCCGACGAGCGTCACCCGCCCAGGACGCTTGGCCTCACCGGCAGGTCCGTGGGGAGCCTCCTCGCCCGGCCGGTGGACGGGCTGGTTGACGGTGAGGCGACGCACCTCGTCATAGCGCAGCGGATCGGCGTCCGTGACGAGTCGGCACAGCCCGCGTGAGGCGAGGTCGTCGAGGTGGGGAGCACGAGGGACGGGAGCCTGGAGGTGGGGAGAGCTGCGGTGAGCAGCGCCCGCGCCCGCATTCTCGCCCACAGCCAGAAGGACATCGACCTGCGTCCCCGCGCGGGCGAGTTCGGCGATGATCCCGGGCAGGCTGGGGCCGAGCACCCCCGGCCCGTGGAGCAACACGCGCGTCATGAGGCAACCTGCCCGCTCTGGCGGAACGCGTCGTACGCGGTGAGGAGGGCATCCGTCGTCAGCGGGTCTCGGACGGCGAGGCGCACCCACGAGCCGTCGAGGCCGGGAAAGGTGTCGGCGCGGCGTGTCGCGAACCCGGCGTCCCGCCACGCGGCGTGCGCGCCCGCTCCGACGCGCGCGAGTACGAACGGGGCGGCCGACGCCAGCACCGGCACGCCGCGCGAACGCAGGCCGCGGTCGAGATGCTCGCGCCACTGGCTCGTCTCCTCGGCCCACTCGGCGACCTGACGCGCGGCGGGGGCCGTCATCGCGTACCGCGTCGCCTCGAGGGCGAGTGAGTTCACCGACCAATGCGGCTGCTGCGCGCGCAGCGTCGCGATGAGGGCCGCATCGCCGACGACATGGCCGGCGCGCATCCCGGCGATCGACCACGTCTTCGTCAGCGATCGCACGACGAGCACCCCGGTCATGTCGCCACCGATGAGGCTCTCGCTCTCACCAGGCACGAGATCCATGAACGCCTCGTCGACGACGAGCACGCGTCCGGAACCGCGCAGCTTCTCGAGCTGCGCGCGCGGGTGGAGCACGCCCGTCGGGTTCGTCGGGTTGCCGAGGACGACGAGATCGGCGCCGTCGAGCGCCGCGACGTCGGCGTCCACGAGGTGAGCACCGGAGCGGACGTGGAGCACGTGCGCCCGGGCCGGGC
The DNA here is from genome assembly GCF_000152185.1 of Dermacoccus sp. Ellin185. NCBI lineage: Bacteria > Bacillati > Actinomycetota > Actinomycetes > Micrococcales > Dermacoccaceae > Dermacoccus > Dermacoccus sp. Ellin185. The sequence continues at coordinate 4,127 of NZ_AEIQ01000109.1, forward strand.
ACCCGGCGCGGCGCAGCGCGGCGTCGGGCTCGCTGAACTGCGGGTGGACGACGACGGGTGCGCGCGGCGCCAGCGCCCGCGCGATGAGCGTGAACGCCTCGGCCGCTCCGTTCGTGAGGAGCACCTGCTCACGCGCCAGCCGATGGTGCGCGGCGACCGCGTCGGTGGCGGTGCGTGCATCGGGGTAGTGGGCGGCCTCGTCGAGCACGCCGCGCAGGGCGTGCCGCAGGTTCGCCGGGGGCGTGCTCGCGCGGACGT
>NZ_AEIQ01000108.1:0-657 GCF_000152185.1 Dermacoccus sp. Ellin185
TATCGCCCCTGCAGCGGGTCATAATAGCGGTGGCGGTTGTAATACAGGCCGGACTCCTCATCATACTGCTGCCCCGGCAGCCGGATAAGCTGCTGCAGCTGATGCGGGTTCTCTTCATTCAGCAGGTTGCCCCATTCATCGTATTCTGCGCACCATTCTGTTGTCCCTTCCTTGCTGATAAGCGCCAGCGGCAGGCCGCGATGGTCGCAGTGGTACAGGTGGATTTTTCGCGCCGGCGTGTACACCGGGTCCATCTGGTTTTGCATCTGCTCCACGGTCAGGCCGCACGATGCCAGCCAGCGGCGGCTTTCCTCACTCACCCGGTCAGCCAGGATTTCACTTTCCAGCCGGTCGAGCATCTGCACCAGCACCGGCGGGAACACCACACTGCCACCGTCTTCGCCGCCGGACTGCTGAAGGGTATCCGCCAGGCTGCGGCGCTGCGTTTTCGCCAGCTCACCGGTGGCGGTTTCAACCCTGATGAGTGGCGTGAAGCTCCCCGGCTGATAAATCGTCTGGATGCGGGTTCTGTCGTTCTGTATCGTGGTCAGGCGGTCGCCGTCCCAGCCGTACCAGGTCACTTGCGGTTTCCGTGACAGCGACATCCAGCCCGTCAGGTCCCGTTCACGCCGCCATACCCGTTTTGCCACCCTGCCG
>NZ_AEIQ01000107.1:0-5605 GCF_000152185.1 Dermacoccus sp. Ellin185
TCTCCGCCGCGACGGCGGCCGCCACGACGCTTGTGCGTCCCGCGCGCTTCCCGCGCTGGGTGCGACGCGGCGTCGCGATGTCGTCGACGCTGACGAGCGTCGGCATGGCGATGGCGGGCGAGCGCCGTCCCGCGAGTTCCCGCCTGGCCGACTCGAACAAGTCGATCAACGTCGTCGACGGGCGCGCCACATCGTCGTCGATGAGCGACCTGGCCGCCGCCGCGACGGCCGGCATGGGCCTCGTGACGTCCGGGCTCGCGCTGCGCATCGACAAGAACGTCGAGAAGGTGCTGCTCAAGCGCGGCGTGCGTCACCCGCGTCTGTGGATGGCTGTCGGAGCTGCGGCGATCAGCCTCGTCGGGCCGTACGTGACGAAGCAGATCCAGGCGTCCACGGCCCGTCTGCAGGAGAAGGCGCTGCCGAAGGAGACGCTCGAGTCGACGCTCAGCGACCCGCTCGGCACGAAGCAGAAGTCGTCTGCGCCGGCCGGTCAGATCGAGTCCGCGAACACCTCACGCCCCGGCGACGACGACGAGCGCAGCGAGAGCGACGAGCACACCGACCACTGAGAACACACGCGCGACGTCGGCACAGGCCGTCGCGGCACTTCGGGCAGCCCCCGCTTCGGCGAGATGCTGCCCGAAGCTCTTCTGCCACCGGGTCGTCTTCGGCGCGCCCAGCGACGTGAACGGCAGGTAGCCGAGGACGACCGCGATCGCCGCCGCATCCCCGATCCAGCGCGCCGCTCCCCCGGCGCGCACACCGAACCAGGCGCCCGTCAGTGTTGCGACGGCGGCGAGGAACGCCGAACCGTGCCACAGCAGCGCGGCCCGCCGGCCGCTGCGCGCGTCGGGGCCGAGCCGCGCCGCCATCCACGTGACGACGGACGTCCGCACCGAACGACGCGTCAGCAGGACGAGGGCCGCAGCAGCGACGACGAGCAGCAGGAGCAACCAGGACTTCACCGCGGCATTGTCTCGCGTTTCGCCGCGACCGCGCGCCGCGTTCGACGTCGTTGTCGTCGCGGACCTCGGCGTCGATCGCGCCGAGGCGATCAGTGATGCGGGGGCGAGCGAGCGGCCATCAGCGTGGCCTCGACCAATGTGGACGAAAATCGCCGATTGGTGCAGCGGGCGAGGCGCGGGGGTCAGGCGCGGTCTTGTTCCTGCTCCATCTGCTGCACGAACTCGCGCTTGCTCGACTGCCACGCGTCCTCGTCAAGGCCGGGGCGCCAGTATCCGGAGATCGACGCGTGCGCGCGAGCGACGCTCTTCTCGACGATGAGCAACCGGCGCATCTCCTTGATCATCTCCGCGTTGCCGTGCACGAACACGCGCAGCCCGTCGGGGGCATCACCGTCGCGCAGGCCCGGCACGTCGGCTGCGGCGACGACGTCGACGAGCCCGCCGCCGTGGCTGCGCGTCTCGTCCCGGTGCACCCAGACGAGGTTCATGTGCGGCAGGGCGCGCACCGGAGGGTGCACGCTCGCGTCGGCCACCTCGAGCACGACGGTGCACGCGGCGTCCTGCGGCAGCGCATCGAGCGCCGCGGCGATCGCGGGGTAGGCCGATTCGTCGCCGACGAAGAGGTGATGATCGGCCGCCGGGTCGGGCGCCCACGCGCCGCCGGGGCCGAGGAAGCCGATGATGTCGCCCGCTCGCGCCGCAGCCGCCCAGGGCCCCGCGAAGCCGGTGTCACCGTGCACGACGAAGTCGATCGCCATCGTTCCGGCCGCGTGGTCGATCGCCCGGATCGTGTAGGTGCGCGTCACCGGCCATTCCTCACGAGGCCGCTCGGCGCGGATCTGTTCGGGGTCGAACGGCGCTGCGTAGTCGGCCCCGCGCGGCGGGAAGATGAGCTTGACGTAGGCGTCCGTCACCGGTTTCGGCTCGAGGGCGCGCAGCCCGTCCCCGCTGAAGTGGACGCGCACAAGGTCGCGGGTCAGCCGCTCGGTCCGCTCGACTCTCACGTGGGTGGGCGTTCGACGCGGGCGGGCCGGCGCTGCTTCGGTGTTCGTCACGATGTCCTCGTCTCGTCGGGGCTCCTCGGCGCCGCGGGGGCACCTCGCTGCGATCCGGATCGGCCATCTCCAGTGGCACCCACGAAGGAACGACACCGAGGCGACGCAGTCGAGCCAACCCCAAACTAAGGCTTACCTAACATCTGGGCAAATCGGGGTCCTCGGGCAAGGGGAGGCCCTGGGCAAGTCCGGGCGATGTTCGTACAGTGACCACATGACCGGTGCTCCCACGCCTCGCGAAGCGCTCGACCGCATCGCCTTCCTGCTCGAACGTCGCCGCGCGGGTACATACCGCGTCAAGGCGTTCCGTGGTGCCTCGCGCGCGATTGCCGCGCTCGACGAGGAGACGTTGCGCGCGAAGGCCGCCGACGGCTCCCTCGCGGACGTCTCCGGCATCGGCAAGACGACGCTCGCCGTCATCACCGAGGCACTCGACGGCCGCGTCCCGAGCTACCTCGACCAGCTGGAGGAATCGAGCCCCGAGTACCTCGTCGAGGGCGCGCAGCGCGTCATGTCCGCCGTCAAGGGCGACTGCCACACCCACTCGGACTGGAGCGACGGCGGCTCACCGATCGACGAGATGGTCATGGCAGCGATCTCCCTCGGGCGCGAGTACATCGTGCAGACCGACCACTCCCCCTCGCTGCGCGTCGCCAACGGGCTGAGTGCCGAGCGGCTGACGAAGCAGCTCGGCGTCATCGACGCGATGAACTCGGCCCTCGGGGCGACGGGCACCCCGTTCGTCCTGCTCAAGGGCATCGAGGTAGACATCAAGGAGGACGGCTCCCTCGACCAGCGCGCCGACATGCTCGACCGCCTCGACGTGCGGGTCGCGTCGGTTCACTCCAAGCTGCGTTCGGGCCCGGCCGCCATGACGAAACGCATGCTCGGCGCCATCGAGAACCCCCACACGACGATCCTCGGGCACTGCACCGGCCGCCTCGTCGACGGCGAACGCGGCGTCCGCCCACCGTCGACGTTCGATTCCAAGGCCGTGTTCGCTGCATGCGCCGAGCACCGCGTCGCCGTCGAGATCAATGCGCGCCCCGAACGCTGCGACCCGCCCGACGATCTCATCCGCGAGGCGATCGACGCCGGCTGCTACTTCTCCCTCGACTCCGACGCGCACGCGCCCGGCCAGCTCGACTTCCTCCAGTACGGCGCGGCCCGCATCGAGGAGCTCGGCGTGCCGCTCGAGCGCGTCATCACGACGTGGGACGTCGAGCGGGTGCGTACGTTCGCGCGCAAGGAGATCGCCTGAGAAGCGCCTCGACGCCGCCCGGGCCGGGCAGCGCACCGCACGCCATGCCGCCGGAATCCCCGCCATTCCGGGCGTTTTGCGTTGCCCGGCGAACGTGTACTAAAGTTACGCAAGTTCCAGCGGGGCAAACACCGGAAGGTGAGCGGCTCGCGGGAATGATTTGTGTAGTCCCCATCGTCTAGCGGCCTAGGACACTGCCCTTTCACGGCAGCGGCACGGGTTCGAATCCCGTTGGGGATACCACGCACAGATCGGCCTTTCACGAGGCCCCGTAGCGCAGTTGGTTAGCGCGCCGCCTTGTCACGGCGGAGGTCGCGGGTTCGAGTCCCGTCGGGGTCGCCATCCCTTTCCCAAGGGCCAGATAGCTCAGTTGGTAGAGCGAGCGACTGAAAATCGCTAGGTCGGCGGTTCGACCCCGTCTCTGGCCACGCTCCACCGAGAAAGCCCCCGAGATTCGTCTCGGGGGCTTTCTCGTGTTCTGCATGCCTCCCGGTTCGATATGCCTCCCGGTTCGAGGCGCGTTCCACGCCGCGGCACCCCCGACGTTGCACCGGGTGCGACGCTGCCTCGTTCGGCAGCGTCGCAACGGCCGACCACCCACCGACGGCGCGTCGTCGTCAGCTCGCGGAGAGCGCCTCGTCGAGGATCGTCAGGGCCGCACGGACGTCGTCGTCGCTGACGTTGCACGGCGGCACGACGTGCAGCCGGTTCGCGGCGGCGATGACGAGCAGGCCGGTCTTCTTGCACGCGGCCGCGACGGCGGCGGCGCGCTCGACGTCGGGCGTGCGCGCGGCGTCCTCGACGAGTTCGAGCGCCCAGAACACCCCGACGCCACGCGCCTGGCCGACCGCGTCGTGCTTCTCGGCGAGCGCCTGCAGGCCGGGGCCGAGCACGTCGGAACCGATGCGGGCGGCGTTCTCGACGATGCCCTCGTCCTGCATCGCGGCGATCGTCGCGACGCCCGCCGCGCACGCGAGCGGGTGGCCGGAGTAGGTGAGGCCGCCGGGGTAGGCGCGCTCGTCGAAGTGGTGAGCGATCTCGTCGCTCAGCACGACACCGCCGAGCGGCACGTACCCCGAGTTGACGCCCTTGGCGAACGTGATGAGGTCGGGCACGACATTCGCGTGCTGGTGCGCGAACCAGGCACCGGTGCGGCCGAAGCCGGCCATGACCTCGTCGGCGATGAAGATGATGCCGTACTTCGTGCAGATCTCGCGGACGCCCTCGAGGTAGCCCGGCGGCGGCGGGATGATGCCGGCCGAACCGATGACGGGCTCGAGGATGAGAGCGGCGAACGCGTCGGCGCCCTCGGAGGTGATGGTGTGCTCGAGGTGCGTCAGCGCACGCTCGCACTCCTCGTCCTCGCTCGTCGCCCAGAACTCGCTGCGGTAGAGGAACGGACCGAAGAAGTGGACGACCTCGCTCGCGCCCTTGTCGTTGGCGAAGCGGCGCGCCTCACCGGTGAGGTGGATCGACTGCGCCGTCGCGCCGTGGTAGCTGCGGTAGGCGGCGAGCAGCTTGCGACGGCCCGTCACCTCGCGCGCCATGCGGACGGCGTGCTCGTTCGCCTCGGTACCACCGTTGGTGAAGAACACCTTGTTGAGCGTGTCGGGCAGCAGGTCGCTGATCATCTTCGCCAGCTGCGAACGCTGGTCGTTGGCGTTGCTCGGCCCGATCGTGCACAGCGTCTCGGCCTGCGTCTTGATCGCCTCGACGACGCGCGGGTGCTGGTGGCCGACGTTCGTGTAGACGAGCTGGCCGGTGAAGTCGAGGTACTCGTTGCCGTCGCCGTCCCACAGGCGGGAGCCGGACGTCTTCGTCACGACCATCGGCTTCAGCGCGGCCTGCGCCGACCACGAATGGAAGACGTGGGCCCGGTCGAGTGCGTATGTTTCGTCGGGGGTCAAGGTCTTCGGTTCACTCATGGAGCCACTCTGGGGGTTCGCACGCCCACGCGCCAACCCCGTCTCAGGGCGCGGGAGACGCGCCGTGGCGCGGCAGAAGTACCGGGGCAGGTGTGGTGTCGCTGATGGGTGGCGGCCGGTGCGCCCCGAAGACGCGCGAAGGTCCGGCCGGCTGACGCCTCACCCAGGCTGGTCGGCGAGTGAGACCCAGCGCTGCCCACACTCGTCGAGGTCGGCCGAACCGCCCGTCAGGCTCGCGAGCTCGCTCTCGAGCGCTGCGCGGTCGGCCTCCGTGACGGCGAGCACCAGGCGCGCCGTTCCTGAGGCCGCGCCTTGGGCGTAGTCGACGCCCTCGACGTGCCGCCCGGCGGCTCGCAGGGCGTTCTCGACGCGGCCGACGTCGGCGATGCCGACGTCGGC
>NZ_AEIQ01000106.1:0-8428 GCF_000152185.1 Dermacoccus sp. Ellin185
CGTGGTGGCGGCCGCCGTCGCGGCGGAGATGGCGGCCTGCGCGGCCGGGGAGTCGAAAGCGGGAAGCGTGAAACGAGGCATGACCTCAGCCTAACGAGAGGCGCTGGCGCGGCACCACCACGTCAGCGACGTCGGCTGGTCACACCTGCGCAGCGCGCGCTTGCGCGCGCCGCAACAAACCGCGCGCCGCGACGGCGAGGACGAGGGCGACGCTCGTCGCCGTGAGCGTGACGGCGAACGCGGCCGTCGCGCCGTGGGCGTCGACGAGGCGTCCGGCGATGCCCGCTCCGCTCGCGTAGCCGAGGCCGGTCGCGCCGGCGAGGAACGTCATGGCCGTCGCGAGGCGCCCGCGATCGGTGATGAGTTCGCCGAGCGTGAACGTCGTGATCATGTACGGCGCGATCGCGAAGCCGAGGATGACGAGCTCACCTGCGAGCCCCCACAGCCCGTCGACGGCGAGCAACGGCAGCGACAGCACCCACATGGCCGTCGCGAAGAGGAGCAGCCGGCGCGCGTGATCCGGGGTGCGGCGCACGCGGCCCAACGCGAGGCCGGCGCTGACGGAACCGATGCCGAGCAGCGCGTGGAACAACCCGGCGCTCTCTGCGTGGCCGGCGGCGCGCGTCATCATCGTCGTACCGGTCTGGATCGAGCCGAACAGGTTGCCGATGAGGAACTGCGCGACGAACAGGACGGTGAACGCGGCGCTCCACACCGGTATGCGCGACGAGCCCGTCGGGGCCGGCGTGACCAGTGAGGCGCTGGGGTGACGTGCGAACTGCAGACCGAACCACAGCAGCAGCGCCGAGGCGGCGAGCAGCGGCGCCCACGTCCCGAACAAGGCCGCGAACGCGCCGACGAGCATCGGGCCGACGACGAACGACGCCTCGTCCGCGGCTCCCTCGTAGGAGAATGCGGTCGTGACGAGCCGCCCATCGGCGCCGTGCGATCCGATGATGGGACGCCAGCGCACGCGGGCGAGCTGACCGATCTGCGGCAGCGCGAACCCGGCGAGCGCCGCGACGACGGCCGTCAGCCACCAGGGCGTATCGAAGTAGCGGGTGGCGACGACACCGACGAGGCCCGCCGCGCCGCCGAGGCACTGCACGAGAAGGATGCGCGTCTGGCCGAGCCGGTCGGTGAGGGAACCGAACCAGGGCGAACCGATGGCGTTGCACACCGCCAGCGCTCCCGCGCAGATGCCGGCGTAGGTGTAGGAGTCGGTCGTCGTCGCGACGAGCAGCAGCGTGCCGAGTTGCGACATGGCCAGTGGCAGGCGCGCGATGAACGCGACGACGACGTACCAACGGCCCGTGAGCCCGAACAACCCTGAATACCCGACGTGACTCACCCGCCCATGCTACCGGCGCTGTGAGTGCGCCGAAACCGCCGACAACCGCGACCTGACGGGGTTGTCGGTCCTGGCGCACCTAGGCTGAGCAGGTGCTCGTCTCACTCGTGCGTCAGTCGCTGGCGCCCCATCGTCGGTTGCTGCTCGGGCTCGTCGCCGCGCAACTCGTCAGCGTCGCCGCGTCGCTGTATCTGCCGAACCTCAACGCCGACATCGTCGACCACGGCGTCGTACGCGCCGACACCGGTTACATCTGGCGCACCGGCGGCTGGATGCTGCTCGTCAGCGTTGTCCAGGTGTGCGCCGCGATCTGCGCGGCCTGGTTCTCGGCCCGCATCGCGATGAACGCCGGACGCGACATGCGGGCCCGCGTCTTCGGCGCCGTCCAGCGCTTCAGCTCGCGCGAGGTCGCCGAGTTCGGCGCGCCGTCGCTCATCACGCGCTCGACGAACGACGTGCAGCAGGTGCAGATGCTCGTTCTCATGGGCGCCAACCTCATGGTGACGGCGCCGATCATGATGGTGGGCGGCGTCGTGATGGCGCTGCATCAGGACGTCGGGTTGTCGTGGCTCATGGTCGTCGCCGTGCCGGTGCTGGCCGTCGCGATCGGCCTCATCGTCTCGCGCATGGTGCCCGGGTTCCGCACGGTTCAGGAGCGGCTCGACGGCGTCAACCGGGTCATGCGCGAGCACCTGTCGGGCATCCGCGTCGTGCGTGCGTTCGTCCGGGAACCGCACGAGTTGCAGCGTTTTGACGCCGCCAACTCGGCGCTTGCAAACGCGCAGATCCGCGTCGGCAACCTCATGGCCTTCATGTTCCCGACGGTGTTCCTCGTCATGAACCTCTCGACGGTCGCCGTCTGGTGGTTCGGCGGCCACCGCGTCGGTGACGGCGACCTGCAGATCGGCGCGCTGTCGGCGTACATGAGCTATCTCATGCAGATCCTCATGGCCATCATGATGGCCACGTTCATGCTCGTCATGATCCCGCGCGCCGCAGTGGCTGCCGAGCGCATCACGGCGGTACTGGACACGCGCTCGAGCGTGGTCGAGCCTCCGTCACCGATCCTGCCCGACGGTGGGGTGCGCGGCGTCGTCGAGCTCGAGCACGCCGAGATGCGTTATCCGGGCGCCGACGAACCTGTCGTACGCGATCTGTCGTTCACCGCCCGCCCCGGCCAACGCGTCGCGCTCATCGGCTCGACCGGTTCGGGCAAGTCGACGGTGCTCGGCCTCGTCGCGCGACTGTTCGACGTGACGGCCGGCGCGGTGCGCATCGACGGCGTCGACGTGCGCGAACTCGACCCGCAGGCGCTGTGGGGCAACATCGGCCTCGTCCCGCAGCACGCCTATCTGTTCTCCGGCACCGTCGCGTCGAACCTTCGCTACGGCAAACCCGACGCCACCGACGACGAGCTGTGGGCCGCGCTCGAGACGGCACAGGCGCGTGACTTCGTCGAGAGAATGGACGGTGGCCTCGACGCCGTCATCGAGCAGGGCGGCAGCAACGTCTCCGGCGGCCAACGGCAGCGATTGTGCATCGCTCGGGCGCTCGTCGCGAAGCCCCGCATCTACCTGTTCGACGACTCGTTCAGCGCACTCGACCTCGCGACCGACAGGCGGCTGCGCGCCGCGCTCGCCCCGCAGGTGGAGGACGCGACGGTGCTCATCGTCGCCCAGCGCGTCTCGACGATCACCGACGCCGACCTCATCATCGTTCTCGAGGACGGCGCGGCCGTCGGCATGGGAGCGCACGAAGAACTGCTCGCCACGTGCGGGCCGTACCGCGAGGTGGTTGATTCGCAGCTCGGACGCCAGGAGGGAGCGGCATGAGCCGCCGTCAGCCGTCGGGGCCCGCCGCATCGGCCGCATCGCCCGGCTCGGGCACTCGCCCGCCGGGCCCGCCGGCCGGAGGGCCGCGTCGCGGGGGTCATGGCGCGGCGATGGCGCCCGCGGAGAAGTCGCTGAACTTCGGCGCATCCGCGCGCCGCCTCATCGGGCTGCTGAAACCGCATCGGCTGCATGTCATCGCGGTACTGGCGCTCAGCGTCACGGCCGTCATCATGAACGTCGTCGCGCCGAAGGTGCTCGGCAAGGCCGTCGACGCAGTGTTCGCGGGCTCGGTGAGCATGCATCTGCCCCTGGGCTCGACGAAGGCACAGGCCGTGGCGGCGCTGCGCGCGTCGGGGCAGTCGAAGATGGCCGACATGGTCGCGGCGATGGACCTCGTGCCGGGCGCGGGCATCGACTTCGACCGTGTCGCGACGATCCTGCTCACCGTCGTCGCGCTCTACGTCGTCGCATCGCTGCTGCAGGTCGTGCAGGCGCGTCTGCTCAACACCGTCGTGCAACGGACGGTGGAGAAACTGCGCGCCGACGTCGACGCCAAGCTGCAGCGCGTGCCGCTGGCCTATGTCGACTCGCGCCCGCGCGGCGAGCTGCTCTCGCGCGTGACGAACGACATCGACAACGTCGGGCAGTCGATGCAGCAGTCGGCGGGGCAGCTGCTCGTGTCGATCTGCACGGTGCTCGGCGTCGTCGTCATGATGCTGACGGTCTCGTGGCAGCTGACGATCGTCGCACTGCTGACCATTCCCCTCGTCATGCTCGTGGCCGGGCAGATCATGAAGCGTTCGCAGGGGCAGTACGTAGCCCAGTGGGCGCACACGGGCACGCTCAACGGGCAGATCGAGGAGGCGTTCACGGCGCACGAGCTCGTCAAGGTCTTCGGGCGCGGGCCGCAGGTGGAGGCGGCGTTCGCGTCGACCAACGCCTCCTTGACGGAGGTCTCGCGCCGCGCGCAGTTCCTGTCGGGGCTGATGATGCCGATCATGATGTTCGTCGGCAACCTGCAGTACGTCGCGATCTGCGTCATCGGCGGCGTGCGCGTCGCGTCGGGGCAGATGACGCTCGGTGACGTCACCGCGTTCATCCAGTACTCGCGCCAGTTCACGCAGCCCGTCACGCAGATCGCGTCGATGATCAACCTGCTGCAGTCCGGCGTCGCGAGCGCCGAGCGTGTGTTCGAGGTGCTCGACGCGCCGGAGGAGTCGCGCGACGCCCGCGGGCGCGGTGCCGGCGAGAACGCGCACCTGCCGACGTCGCTGCGCGGAGAGGTCGTCTTCGATGACGTGCGCTTCGGTTACGACCCTGACGCGCCGCTCATCACGGGCCTCGACCTGCGGATCGAGCCCGGCCAGACGGTCGCCATCGTCGGGCCGACGGGTGCGGGCAAGACGACGCTCGTCAACCTCGTCATGCGCTTCTACGACGTCGATGCGGGTCGCATCCTCGTCGACGGGGTCGACGTGCGTGACGTGCCACGCGAGGAGTTGCGCTGCCACTTCGGGATGGTGCTGCAGGACAGTTGGCTGTTCCGCGGCTCGATCGCCGACAACCTGCGCTACGGGCGGCTCGACGCGAGCGACGAGGAACTGCTCGAAGCCGCTCGCGCGACGTTCGTCGACCGGTTCGTGCACTCACTGCCCGACGGCTATGACACGATCATCGACGACGACGGCGGCTCCATCTCGACGGGTGAGCGTCAGCTCATCACCATCGCGCGCGCCTTCCTCGCGCGGCCCGACATCCTCATCCTCGACGAGGCGACGTCATCGGTCGACACGCGCACGGAGGCGACGCTCCAGCAGGCAATGGCGGCACTGCGTCAGGATCGCACGAGCTTCGTCATCGCCCACCGGCTGTCGACGATCCGCGACGCCGACATCATCCTCGTCATGGAGAACGGCGACATCGTCGAACAGGGCTCGCACGACGATCTGCTCGCCGCGCGCGGCGCCTACTGGCGGTTGTACGAGGCGCAGTTCGCCGGGGCGGCGCAGACCGACACGGACGAGGGGAAGGCAGCGGACGTGCGACCGGCCTGACGGGAGCCGGATGCTTCCGGCGTCGTCGTCCGCATGCTTCGGCCGGGAAGACCGCCCCGACGTTCTCGAGGGTCGGGGCGGTCGATGGCATCTCAGCCCCGGGCGTGCTCCCACGCGCCGCGCGTGTATTGCGCGGGATAGGGGGTCTCGCGCCACGTCAGCCCCAGTTCGGCGGCGGCGCGCAGCGGCCAGTACGGCTCGCGCAGGCCTGCTCGTCCGATGAGGACGACGTCGGCGTCACCCTCGGTGAGGATCGCCTCGGCCTGCGCGGGCTCCGTGATGAGTCCCACGGCTCCGGTCGCAATATCGGCCCCGCGTCGGATCTCGGACGCGAAACGCACCTGGTAGTTGGGCCCGACGGGGATGTCGGCGGGCACGTTGCCGCCGGTGCTCGTGTCGACGAGGTCGACGCCGACGGACTTCAGCTCGCGAGCGAGGCGGACGGTCTCGTCGATGTTCCAGCCCGTCTCGGCCCAATCGGTGGCCGAGACCCGCACGAAGAGCGGCTTCGCCTCCGGCCAGGCCGCGCGCACCTCGGTCGCGATGCGCAGCAGCAGACGGGCGCGGTTCTCGAAGGAGCCGCCGTACTCGTCGTCACGGAGGTTGGAGGCAGGGGAGAGGAACTCGTGCAGCAGGTAGCCGTGCGCTGCGTGGAGCTCGACGACGTCGAAACCGGCCTCGTCCGCGCGTCGGGCGGCGTCGACGAAGGCGTCCACGACGTCGTCGATGTCGGCGAGCGTCATGGCGCGGGGCGTTGCGTAACCGTCGAAGGCGACCGCGGACGGGCCGAGAGCCTCCCAACCGCCCGCGTCGACGGGCACGCTGCCGGAGGGCTCACCCGCGAAGGGGCGGTAGGTCGACGCCTTGCGTCCGGCGTGCGCGAGCTGGACTCCGATCTTCGCGCCGTTCGCGTGGACGGCGTCGACGACGCGGCGCCATGCGGCCACCTGGTCGTGGTTCCACAGGCCGGCGTCCTGGGGGCTGATGCGCCCCTCGGGCGCGACGGCGGTGGCCTCCGTCAGCACGAGCCCGAAACCACCGACAGCGCGCGTCGCGTAGTGGACGAAGTGCCACGCGGTCGGGATACCGTCGCACGCCTCGCAGCTGTACTGACACATCGGCGTGAGCCAGATGCGGTTGCGGAACTCGACGTCGCGCAGGGTGAGGGGTTCGAACAGCTGGGGCATGCGGGGGCCTTTCGTCAGGGTCGGGAGCGGCCACGGACCGCGCCTCGTGGGGCCCATGCGACAACGGTGGTTAGGGACGCGATATTTCCTCGGCCCGTTGTCCTGGCCGCGAACCGCTCCGTCAGAACGCCGCAGATGCCTCGCCGCGCTTGACGTCGGCGCGCCATCGCGTGAGGAACGCGGCACCGGCGGCGTCGTTCGTCAGCGCCGGATCGGGCGTGACCTCGACGGGGTAGGTGCGCTCGAGCAGGCCGTCGGCGGGGCGAACGTCGCCGTGGCGCACGACGAATCCACGCTCGTGCAGACGATCAGCCATCGCGTAGTCGCTGCGAGAATCGCCGAGGGTGCGCCACTCGCGCGGGGTGATGCCACGCGCGGCGAGCAGTTCGATCGCCTTGTCGGCACCGACGTTCTTGCCGACCCCGACGTGCTCGATGTCGGTCGAGATGATCGTCGGATCGATGCGGACAGCGATGTCTTCACTGCCGTTGAGCGCTTCTCGCTCACCCCAGACGACGCCGATCTCCTGCTCGGCGAGGTAATCCCACACCCGCTGATCGAACGCGTGCTGACGTTCGCGGTAGACGTCGAGGTCGATGCCATGGCGCGCCTCGAGGCTCACCATGGCCTTCTTCGTGTCGTCGAAGAACATGGCGTCGTCGAAATCGGGGGCGATACTGCGGCAGTACTCGACGAGCCCCGTCGGAACGCGCAGGGCGTCGTCGACGCGCAGGTCGACGCCCGCGTTGCGCTGGTGCTCGCGCGTCGGGGTGAACCACGTCGCGCCCTTCTCACAGACGGCGATGACGGGCGCGTCGTCGGGTAGTCCGGCGTCGAGCAGCGCGGGCATGACGGTGGCTGCGACGAAGTTGTCGGAGCGACCCGTGTTGAACACGATGGGGACGCCCGTCCGCGCCATCGCGACGAGATCCGTGGCGATCGACGCGATCGCGACGGTGCGCGTCACCGGGCTCGCGATGGGTCCGTCGACGTCGAGGAGGAGGCCGTACAGGGGTTCGCGCAGCTGGCTCGTCATGCTCGAAGTGTCGTCGCGCGCGGGGCCGGCCGCAAGCCGCACCCCCGCACCTCGGTTAAGGATGATTAACTGAAGTCGGCATGGTGTGAGGTGCATCTCACGAAGCGCGATCTGGAGGGTTCATGGACAAGGTGGTGGCCTCGGCCGCGGAAGCGGTCGCCGACATCGGTGACGGTTCCTCGCTCGCCGTCGGAGGGTTCGGGCTGTGCGGCATCCCGAGCGTCCTCATCGCGGCGCTGCACGAGCAGGGCGCGAAGGATCTTGACGTCGTCTCCAACAACTGTGGCGTCGACGACTGGGGTCTCGGCGTGCTGCTGCGCGACGGGCGCCTGCGCACCGTCATCGCGTCGTACGTGGGCGAGAACAAGGAGTTCGCGCGCCAGTACCTCGAGGGCGAGCTGGAGGTGCACCTGACGCCGCAGGGCACCCTCGCAGAGAAGTTGCGCGCCGGTGGCGCAGGCATCCCCGCGTTCTACACGGCGACGGGTGTGGGTACGCAGGTCGCCGACGGCGGCATGCCGTGGAAGTACGCGGCCGACGGCTCGGTACAGAAGGCCTCACCGGTGAAGGAGACGCGCGTCTTCGGTGACGGCGATGACGCGAAGCCGTACGTGCTCGAGGAGGCCATCACGACGGACTTCGCGCTCGTGCGTGCGGCGAAGGGTGATCGTCACGGCAACCTTGTGTTCAACCTGTCGGCGCGCAACTTCAACCCGCTGTGCGCGATGGCGGGCCGCGTCGTCGTCGCGGAGGTGGAGCAGCTCGTCGAGCCGGGCGACATCCACCCCGACGACGTCCACCTGCCCGGCATCTATGTGCAGCGAGTCGTGGAATTGACGTCCGAACAGGCTGACGACAAGCGGATCGAGAAGCGCACGACCCGCGAGACGGAGGGTGACTGAGATGGATGGGCGACTGTTCGGGGGGCGTGCGTTCGACCGAGAGTGCGAGAAGCGCACGACCCGCGA
>NZ_AEIQ01000105.1:0-44040 GCF_000152185.1 Dermacoccus sp. Ellin185
GAGCGCTACGTCGACGCCGAGCCGGCCGTCGACGTCGAGCCTGACGTGGACGCCGTGGCGCGTGCGCAGGCCGAGGTGTTCGACGCTGCGGCATGGGCGCCCGTCGAGGTGCCGCGCCCGACGTACACGATGAAGGCGAAGGCCGAGCGCGAACCTGTCGAGCCGGCGGCGACCGTCGATGAGGTTGATACGCGCCCGCTCGCCGCGCGGTACGAGAACACGCCCGTCGAGGATCTGCCGTTCGACGGCATGGCGCTCGACGAGGACTACGAAGAGCTTCCGCAGGTCTACCGCGCCGGCTGAGGCCGCACGCGAGGCTTTGACGACGGACGGCGGGTGCCCACGGGGCGCCCGCCGTCTTCGTGTGTATGAGGGTGCGTTTCCGGTGTGACGGGTTGCACGTGTGCTTTCGGTGGCACGAAGGAGCGTTCTGCTGGTGGGGTAGTGGAGGAGCAGGGAGCCGTGCGTGGGTCGCCGGGCCCGGCGAGCAGGGTGGGTGACGGCCGATTGGGGCGCCTCGTGTTGGTCTGTGCGCCGCTTGGTGGTAACGTATCTCTCGCTTCACGGGGCTATGGCGCAGTTGGTAGCGCGTCTCGTTCGCAATGAGAAGGTCTGGGGTTCGAATCCCCATAGCTCCACCGAGATGAATACAGACAGCCACCCGGACATGATTGCCGTCCGGGTGGCTGTCTGTATTCACATCTGTCGAACACTGTGATTCGAGGAGCCGCCGCAGCGGAGCGAGGATGGCGAAGTCCCCATGGCTCCGACGCGCGAAGCGCGTGCCGAGCCCCGCCTGTGGCGCCGACGCGCAAAGCGCGTCTCAAGTCCGGGTTCAGCCGCCGCCTACTTGCTCTTGATGTCTCCTCCGATGGAGTCCTTGATGCCGTCGAGGGCTGAGGTGCTGCTCATGACGTACCAGTTGGGGCCGGCGAGGATGGCGTCGTCGCCCGTCAGTTTGCCGGTCGCGTCGGTGATGGCTTTCTTGGCTGCGTTCTCGCCGTCGTAGACGACGAAGATGGCGTGGGTGCCGCCGACGCATTCGCCTGAGCTGGAGGCGCCCGCTGGCGGCGTCGTCGGGTTGTACCCGGTGCAGTGCAGGCCTGCGTTGACGGCTGCGCTGCGCAGTTCCGTCGCGGTGTCGAAGCGGTGGGTCTGGGCGGAGCACGCGGTCAGGACGAGCAGGGGTGTGACGGTGGCGATGGCCCAGGTACGCATGGTGTCAGGCTACTCGCCCGCCCCGGCGCGCTGCGTGCTTCCCCCGTCCTCATCGGTGAAAGCGTGGGTCGGTGCAGTGCGGCGCGAGTCCGCGGTCAGGGGTGACGCTTCGCGCTGTAACAACGAGTCCGCCCGACGCGTTGAAACGCCGCTCACCGACCGCAACGCCACAACGTCCGTTGAATGCGGCCGAAAATCGCCGATGTGGACGAGATCCGCGAAGGGGGACGCCGTTCGCCGATGTGGACGAGATTCGCGAAGGGGGACGAGAATCGCAGGGGGGCGGGGGTTACTTCGACGAGGAGCCGGTGGAGGGGACGACGACGGCGGAGCCCGAGGACGGCCAGCACGAGAAGCCGGCGGGCAGCGTCACCTTGCCGCCCTCGACCATGTCGAGGCACTTGGAGACGAGGACGTTCGGGTCCTTGCTCACCGACTTCGCGAGCGCTTCGTTGGCCTTCGCCTGCTGTTCGGCCGTCTTGACGCCCTGCTCGGCGATGCGCGTCTGCGCGACCTGGGCGAGCAGCGCGTTGGCCTTCGACTGCGTGTTGTCGTCGAGCTTGATGACCGGGATGATCACCGACAGCACCTCGATCTGGTCGCCGATCTGGTCGCGCATGTCCTTCGTCGCGTCGTCTGAGAGCTTCGCGAGCGTCGGGGTCGTCGGGTTGCCCTTCTCGTCGACGGCGAGGGCGTCGTAGGACGCGAACTCCTTGTTGAGGCTCGAGGAGAGCTGCCGGTCGACGAGGCTCGAGCGGATGCTGGAGAACTCGCGGTAATTCTGGAACAGCGCGTCGGAGGCGTCGGGGCGGATACGCCAGCGGATGGACGCGTCGACGCACGCCGTCGCCTGGTGGGCGATGCGCACGTTGATGCAGCTCTTGTCGTCGGCGGTGTGGCTGTCGGTCTGGATCGCGGCGTCCATGTACGTCACCTTCTGCCACGGCGCCTTGAGGTGGAAGCCATTGCTGAGGCTGCCCGTCGGCTTGCCGAACGTCGTCACGACACCGATCTCCTTCGTCGGCACGACGACGGAACTCGCGACGGCGAGGACGATGACGGCGAGCGTCGCGCAGGCCGCAGAGACGAGGTAGGCCAGACGCGCGCGAGCCCGCGTGCTCGGCGCCTCGGGACGCGCGGCGTGCAGGAACACGCGGGCGGGGGAGGCGCCGGTGTCGAGATCATCGCTGTTGTCGGTGTCGGCATCTGCTACACCGTCATCCGATGCGTCGAGATCACCCGCGCGGGCACGACCGGTCGTGGCCGCCCCGCCCCGCGAGTGCGAGACGGCGTGCTCCCGCCCCGCGCGGCGCAGGTGGCGCCCGTAGAGGAAGGCCACGAGGGCGAGCAGAAGCAGGATCACGCTGAAGATCGTCGAGGCCATGGCGTGAGTGTAGAGCCGCGATGACGCCCGAATGCCGACGCGCCGCCCACATTGTCGTGGGCGGCGCGTCGCGCGAGCTTCGGGTCAGGCGCGCGTCACGGGTGACGTTCGTGACGTGCGAGGTCGCTGGTCTCGGTGTCGACGTGCGGCGATGCTTCGACCGCTTCGAGGATCGCTTCCTCGCTGCCGCCCTTCGCGCCGTAGCGAGCGATGCCGATGCCGACGACGACTGCGGTGAGGCCGAGCGTCAGCCACAGGTTGAGGCGCTGGTCGGCGCGCAGCGCCATCGCGACGATCGTGAAGACGATGAACGCCATCGTCACGTAGGTCAGGACGGGGAAGGCCCACATGCGTACGGCCGGGCGTGCGCCGACGCGGTTCATCGCGGCGCGCGAGCGCAGCTGCGTCGCGGCGATGACGAGGTAGACGATGAGCGCGATGGCGCCCGACGTCGACAGCAGGTACGTGAAGATCTTCTCCGGCAGCAGGTAGTTGCCGAACACGGCGACGAAGCCGACGACGACGGAGACGAGGATCGCGACCTGCGGCACGCCGCGTCGGTTGATGCGCGCGAACGCCTTGGGTGCGTCGCCGCGCTGGCCGAGGCTGAAGGCCATGCGACTCGCGGTGTAGAGCGCGGAGTTGAGGCAGCTCGCGACGGCGGTCAGGATGACGAAGTCGAGCACGCTCGACAGGTTCTTCAGGCCCATGTTGTTGAGCGCCTCCTGGTAGGAGCCGTTCTCCTGCAACGAGGGGGAGTTCCACGTCGTCAATGCGATGACCACGAAGATCGAGCCAAGGTAGAACAGCGAGATGCGCCAGATGACGCTGTTGACGGCCTTGCGGATGCCCTCGACCGGGTTCTTCGACTCGGCCGCGGCGATCGTCACGATCTCGGTGCCCATGAACGTGAACATCGTCGTCAGCATGGCGGCGAGGACGCCGCTCCAGCCGTCGGCGAAGAAGCCGTGGTCGGTGAATCCGTGCAGCCCCGAGGCGTGCGAGCCGGGAAGGATGCCGAGGATCGCGAGCACACCGAGGACGATGAACCCGACGATGGCGATGACCTTGATGAGCGCGAACCAGAACTCGAACTCGCCGTAGTTGGCGACGGAGAACAGGTTCGTCACCGTCAGCAACGCGGTGATGATGAGAGCGAACACCCATTGGGGCCAGTCGATCCAGCCCGAGAGGATCTTCGCGCCGGCCGTCGCCTCCACGGGGATGACGAGCACCCAGAACCACCAGTACAACCACCCGATGGAGAAGCCCGCCCACTTGCCGAGCGCGCGGTCGGCATAGACGGAGAACGAGCCGGAGTCGGGGTTGGCCGTCGCCATCTCGCCGAGCATGCGCATGACGAGGACGACGAGCGTCCCGGCCAGCGCGTAGGCGATGAGGACCGACGGGCCGGCGAGCTTGATCGCCGAGGCCGAGCCGACGAAGAGGCCGGCGCCGATGACGCCGGCGATCGAGATCATCGTGACGTGGCGCGGCTTGAGACCACTGCTGAGAGCTTCGCCGTCAGCGGGCGGATGGGGTGCGTTCATGTGGAGCACTGTGACGGCTCGTATCTCATCCGACAAACGCCCCGCCGCGCGTCACCCGATTCGTACCCAGATCGTGACCTGAGTCATAGCATGATGAGAGGTCGCGCATTGGTGATCGGCGAAGCCGCGGGCTCCGCCGCCGGCATCACGAGCCTCGACCGCCGGTCGGTACGCGACCCGCGCCGGAAGCCCCCGTCAGATCCAGGACGGCAGCCACATCCGCCAGCTCCAGTGGTCGTGGGGGATGACCTGCGCGGTGTAGATCGGCCAGAAGAAGACGAACGTCGCGACGGCGAGCACGACGTACGCACCGACGACGCCGGCGCCGATGCGTCGCCGTCGCAGGCTCGCGGTGGCGGGTCCGAGGATCAAGCCCAGGCAGTACGTGACGGCGAGGATGACGTAGGGCGCGAACACGACCGCGTAGAACGTGAAGACGGTGCGCTCCTGATAGCTGAACCAGGGCAGCCATCCGGCGAGCACGAGTGCGATGAGCGTCCCGGCACGCCAGTCGCGGCGCAGCGCCCACATGAAGACGCACACGAGCAGGGCGGCGATGCCGAACCACCAGATGCTGACGTTGCCGAGCGAGGTGATCGCCTTAGAGCATTCCGTGACCGAGCACCCCTGATCGCCCTTCGCAGGCGCCTCGTAGAAGAACGAGGTGGGGCGTGTCTGCGCCATCCACGACCACGGGTTCGACTGATACGTGTGTGGCGACGTGATGCTCTCCGCCGAGTCGTACATCTGGATGTGGTACTGCCACAGACTGCGCAGGCTGTCGGGCAGCCACGAGAACAGGCTCGAATCGGGTGCGAACCCGGTGTTCTTGGTCGCCGGGTTGCTCGCAGCCCAGTTGCGTCCCCAGGCGTCGTTCGAGTGGAACCATCCGGCCCAGGTGAGCAGATATGTCAGGCATGCCGTGGGGACGATGATGAGCGCCCCGGTGACGGCGTCCTTGACGACGGTCGCCGAGAGCCAGCGGCGGACGCCGACGGCGCGGCGCGCTCCGAGATCCCAGAACACGGTGAGCAGACCGATCGCGGCGAGATAGAACCCGTCGGACCACTTCGTTGCCATGCCGAGGCCGAGGCACACGGCGGCGACCCAGCGCCACGGGCGCAGGCCGAGTGACGGGCCGGCGAGGCGCTGCTTCGCATCGGACGACCAGTCGCCGTCACGACGCAGCTGCGCGACCTTGCGCGCGAGGATCCGACGGCTGCGGTCGCGGTCGGCGAGGATCGCGACGAACCCGGCGAGAGCCCAGAAGCTGACGAGCCCGTCGAGGATCGACGTGCGCGACATGACGAATTCCATGCCCTCGAACGCGGTCAGCAGCGCCGCGATCGTCGCGAGCGTCGCCGAGCGGAACAGGTGCCAGGCCGCGCGCCCGACGAGCAGGATCGCGAGCGTGCCGGTGAGTGCCACTGCGATGCGCCAGCCGAACGAGGAGGTGATGCCGAACAGGTGCTCGCCTGCGCCGATCATCCATTTGCCGAACGGCGGATGGACGATGAAGTCGGGTTCGGTGCCGTATACGGTCGGCACCTGGCCGTGCGTGAAGAACGCGTCCGGCTCCGGCATGTTCGCGGGCGTCTTGCGTTCGTGGCCGTACAGGATCATCGACCAGCCCTGCTTGACGTAATACGTCTCGTCGAAGATCAGCTGGTGCGGGCGCCCCAGATCCCACAGCCGCAGCAAACCGCCGATCAGCATGACCGTCAGGGGGCCGAACCAGCTCCACAACTTCTGCTGCGCACTCGCCGGGGCGCCGAGCAGGCGCTCGCGCAGCATCAACTCGTCACGGTCGGGATGGCCGTCGGTGTCGACGCGGGTGGCGGACGACGGGGCGTCAGTCAGGGTGGCGTTCACCGGTGGCGTCCTCGATCCTCGCGGGCTGGCGGTGGGACGGTCTGCCCCGGTTGGCCAGCGTAGTCGGTGGCACTGACAGGAGGGGCCCGCTCCGACGTCACGCCCCGTGACCCAGGTCGACCCGCGGCGGGCACGAGGCGCGCCTGCGCCAGCGTGACACCATGGCCGCGTGAGTACCGAAGCACCCGTCCCCGCCCTCGTTCTCGCCGCGACGCCGATCGGCGACCCGGCGGACGCGGCACCGCGTCTCACGCACGAACTCGCGAGCGCGCCGCTGATCCTCGCGGAGGACACGCGGCGGACGAAGCGGCTCTGCGACGCGCTGGGCGTCACCCCGAGCGGGTCGATGATGAGCTACCACGAGCACAACGAGGCCCAGCGCACGGGCGAGATCGTCGAGCGCATCGCCGCAGGCGAACGCGTCCTGCTCGTCACCGACGCCGGGATGCCGAGCGTCAGCGACCCGGGGTACCGCCTCGTCGCCGCGTGTGTCGAACGCGACCTGACGGTGACGTGCGTGCCCGGCCCGTCGGCCGTACTCATGGCGCTCGCGGTGTCAGGGCTGCCCGTCGACCGGTTCTGCTTCGAGGGGTTCCTGCCGCGCAAGGCCGGCGAACGCGCCCGCATGCTCGCGGCGCTCGCCGACGAGGCACGCACGATGGTGTTCTTCGAGGCGCCGCACCGTTTGGCGGTGACGCTCGAGGCGATGGCCGACGCGTTCGGCGACGAGCGGCGCGGCGCGGTCTGTCGTGAACTGACGAAGACGTACGAGGAGGTCCGCCGCGGTGGTCTGCGCGAACTCGCGGCGTGGGCCCTCGACGGGGCACGCGGCGAGATCACCGTCGTCGTCGAGGGTGCCGAACCTCGCGAGGCGTCGCTCGAGGATGCGGTCGCGACGGTGCTCGATCTCGTCGCCGGGGGAGTGCGGCTCAAGGACGCGTGCGGCCAGGTCGCCCAGGCGAGCGGCCTGTCCAAGAAGACCCTGTACGACGCTGCTCTCGCGGCGCGCTGACGGTTAGCGCCCCCGAGCAACCGCAGGCCCGGTCGTCAGTCCTGGGCGTCGACGAAGTACACGCAACCGGGGTCGAGGGGCGTGCGCAGGCTGCCGCGGGCCGGGTCGTTCGGGGGGTAGCAGGCCCACAGCGCATGGGTGAGGTTCCACGTCGCGGTCGGGATGACGGCTTCGAGTTCGTGTGAGGTCGCATCGACCGACGGCGCGTCGAGTCGCGCCCGCACGTGGACGCCGTCGTCTCGCGGTTCGGCGGCGATGAGCGTCACCGTCTTCGTCGCGACGTGCGGGTTCTGACCCGAGGCGGTGACGGCGTGCCACGTCCGCATCACCCCGAACACGACGAGCGCGATGACGAGCGCCGCGACGATGTTGCGCACGAGACGACGGCGCCGAAGGCGGTGTTCGAGCGCGGAGTCGGCGGCGAGGGCGGGAAACGACATGGGCCGGGCGCTCTCAGACCGCGGCGCGCGCGGCGCGGCGCTCACGCATTGCGACGACCCGGCGCCACAGCCGCCACATCACCCACGCGACGACGGCGAGCAGCACGAGCGCGAGGATCGGCGCGAAGACGGCCGCGAGGCTGAGCAGGATCGACGTCGCGTCCTCCGCCGTCGACAGGACGGGCGCGGCGAACCCACCCGTCCCGACGTTCGCGACGGGGCGCGCGGCGGCCTTTCCCGTGTGAAAGATGCCCGCGACGATGGCGCCGCCGATGAGGCCGACCCACGGATGCTGCGTCATCCACGGCGAGTTGTCGAGGTTCGCGGCGGCCGCCGTCCCCGCGAAGACGACGGCGCCCGAGGCGGGGCGCACGATCGTGCCGAGCGCATCGTTGACGCTGTCGAGGGCCGGGATCTTGTCGACGATGATCTCGCCCACGAGAAGGATCGACGCGATGACGATCGACGGCGTGCTCTCGACCCACGAGAACCCGGAGGGCAGCGTGATCACGTCGGTGAAGCGCGCGAGCAGAGCGACGACGAGATACGGGATGTAGGCGTTGAGACCGGCGGCGGCGGACAGGCCCGCCCCGGTGAGCGCTGCGAACATGGCACGTCCTTCGGGTCAACGACCGCCGGCGCCTCCGGCCCCGGCGAAACACTGCGTCAACTCTGGCACAGCCGCGGGCATTCCCCCGAACGACGCCGGTGCAGCTGAGTCACATGATGCGCGTCGAGTCAGTCAGGACTGACGCAGCGCGCATCACGTGACTCAGCCGTCGATGAGGGCCGTTAGCATCGTGCCGACCGAGGAGGTGGCGCGTGGGCACACGACACGAATCGCATGACGGGCGCGAGGCCCATGAGCAGCAGGCTGCGCATGACGGCCACGGACATGGCGGCCACGCCCACAGCCATGCTCCGAGTGCTGACGCCGACCGGCGCTACCTGAGCGCAGCCCTCGCGCTGCTCGTGCTCTACATGCTCGCCGAGGTCGTCGTGGCCTTCGCGACGGGTTCGCTCGCGCTGCTGTCGGACGCGGCGCACATGCTGACGGATGCCGCCGCCATCGCGTTGGCGCTGTGGGCGATCCACCTCGCTGCGAAGCCCGCCAACGCGCGGTTGACGTTCGGGTTCAAGCGCGCCGAGATCCTCTCCGGCCTCGGCAACGGCATCACGTTGTTGCTGCTCGGTGCGGTGCTGCTCGTCGAGGCGGTGCGGCGCCTCGTCGACCCGCCGCAGGTCGAGCCGAAACCCGTCCTCGCGGTCGCCCTGGCGGGCGTCGTCGTCAACGTCGCCGCGGGCATGCTGCTCGCCCGCGCGAACCGGACGTCGCTCAACGTCGAGGGCGCGTACCGTCACATCATCACCGACTTGTACGGGTTCATCGGTACGGCCGTGGCCGCCGCCGTCATCTGGGCGACGGGGTGGATGCGCGCCGACGCCGTCGCGACGCTCATCGTCGTCGCTCTCATGTTCCACGCGGGGGCAGGGCTCGTCGCGCAGGCCGGGCGCGTGCTGCTCGAGGGCGCGCCGGACGGCACGGACGTCGAGGCGATCCGCGCGCACATGCTCGAGGTCGATCACGTACGCGACGTGCACGACCTGCACGTGTGGAGCGTGACGAGCGACCTGCCGGCATTGTCGGCGCACCTCGTCATCGACGACGAGTGCTTCCACGACGGGCACGCCCCGCGGCTGCTCGACGAGGTGCTCGAGTGCCTGGTCGGCCACTTCGACGTCGACCACTCGACGCTGCAGTTCGAGCCCGCGAGCCACGCGGCGCACGAGAGCGGACTGCACTGAGTCGACCTCGTCGGCGTGCGCTCCTCGCCGGGGCCACCTCGGGGCGCGGCAGGGGAGGTGACACGAGAGAGCGGTTGTCGGCGGCGGCTCCTAGGATGGGCCCATGACCAAGGTTCTCTCCGCTGTTGCCTGGCCGTACGCCAACGGCCCCCGCCACATCGGGCACGTCGCCGGTTTCGGTGTGCCCTCCGACGTCTACAGCCGGTACATGCGCATGGCGGGTCATGACGTGCTCATGGTCTCGGGCACCGACGAGCACGGCACGCCGATCGTCATCATGGCGGAGAAGGCGGGCAAGACGCCGCAGGAGTTCGCGGACGAGAACGCGAGCATCATCGTCGACGACCTCGTCGGCCTCGGCCTCAGCTACGACCTGTTCACGCGCACGACGACGGCGAACCACTACGAGGTGGTGCAGAAGCTGTTCCTCGCGCTGCACGAGAACGGGTACATGGTCGAGCAGACGACGTCGGGCGCCATCAGCCCGTCGACGGGGCGAACCCTGCCGGATCGGTACATCGAGGGCACGTGCCCGATCTGCAAGTACGCGGAGGCGCGCGGCGATCAGTGCGACAACTGCGGCAACCAGCTCGACCCGACGGATCTCATCGATCCGCGTTCCAAGATCAACGGTGAGACGCCGGAGTTCATCGAGACGCAGCACTTCTTCCTCGACCTGCCGGCGCTCGCGGACGCGTTGTCGTCGTGGCTCGACGGGCGTGAGGCGACGGGCACGTGGCGCCCGAACGTCATCAAGTTCAGCCAGAACATCCTCGAGGAGATCCGTCCGCGCGCGATGACGCGCGACATCGACTGGGGCATTCCCGTGCCGCTCGACGGATGGCGCGAGCAGCCGACGAAGCGTCTGTACGTGTGGTTCGACGCCGTCGTCGGCTACTTGTCGGCCTCGATCGAGTGGGCACGTCGCCTCGGCGAGCCCGACAAGTGGCGCGAGTGGTGGAACGCGCCTGCGAGCACGGGCGGAGATGCGGAGCTCGCTCGGGCGGAGCGTGCGACGTCCGACGAGGGCAGCGTCGGAGCCCAGAAGGCATCGGAAGTACTTGGAAACAGCGACGGAGTCGCGGTTTCCAAGTACTTCATGGGGAAGGACAACATCGTCTTTCATTCGCAGATCTGGCCCGCTGAGCTTCTTGCTGCGAATGGCGAGGGCGCGAAGGGCGGGGTGGAGAGTCCTTTCGGGCATCTCAACCTGCCGTCGGAGGTCGTCTCGTCCGAGTTCATGACGATGGAGGGCAAGCAGTTCTCGACGAGTCGGGGGCATGTCATCTACGTCAAGGACGTGCTGGAGCGCTACGGTCCCGATCCGTTGCGGTACTTCATCGTCGCGGCCGGCCCCGAGAGTCAGGACGCGGACTTCACGTGGGCCGAGTTCGTGCAGCGCAACAACTCGGAACTCGTCGCGGGCTGGGGCAATCTCGTCAATCGTGCGGCGAGCATGATCCACAAGAACTTCGGTGAGATCCCGGCGCCGTCCGAGTTGGCCGATGTCGACCGCGAGGTGCTCGACGCGGTGCGCGGCGGGTTCGCGACGGTGGGTGCGCTCATCGAGCGCAACCGTCTCAAGGCGGCCCTCACGGAGACGATGCGTCTCGTCGGCGAGGTCAACCGGTACGTCGCGGTGACGGAGCCGTTCAAGCTCAAGGGTGAGGACGAGCGGGAGCGTCTCGCGACGGTGCTGCACACGCTCGCGCAGTGCGTCGTCGACCTCAACACGATGATGGCGCCGTTCGTGCCGTTCTCCGCGAATCTCGTGCACGAGGTCATGGGCGGTGAGGGGGAGTTCATGCCGATGCCGGTCGCGAAGGAGGTCACCGACCTCGACGACGGACGTCCGTACCGCATCATCACGGGCGAGTACTCGGCCACGCCGCGCTGGCAGCCGCGTGACGCCGCGCCGGGCACGCCGATCGCGAAGCCGAAGCCGGCGTTCAAGAAGTTCGACCCGGCGGTGGTCGAGGAGGAACTCGAGCGAATGAACATCTCGGCGTGAGCGACCCAAACCTGCGCCGCAGCGACAAGCCGACGCCGCCGCAGCCGCTGCCGTCACCGGTCGTCGACAATCACACTCACCTCGACATCTCCCGTGACGGCGGCGCGCCACCCGACGTGCGCGCCGTCATCGACGAGGCCGTCGCGGTCGGCGTCGATCGGATGGTGCAGGTGGGGTGTGATCTTGCGGGCGCGCGCTTCACCGAGCGCGTCATCGACGCCCACCCCGAATTGCTCGGCGGCGTCGCGCTGCACCCCAACGAGGCGCCCAAGCTGTACGCCGCGGGCGAGCTCGACGCCGCATACGCCGAAATCGAGCGCATCGCGGCCCACCCGCGGGTGCGTGTCGTCGGTGAGAGCGGGCTCGACTACTTCCGCACCGGCCCCGACGGCGTCGCGGTGCAGCAGGAGAGTTTCCGGTGGCACATCGAGCTCGCCAAGCGCTTCGGCAAGGCGCTGCAGATCCACGACCGTGAGGCGCACGAGGACGTCATGCGCATCCTCGCCGAGCAGGGCGCGCCTGAGAAGACCGTCCTGCACTGCTTCAGCGGTGATGTCGCGATGGCGCGCGAGTGCGTCGAGCGCGGCTATTACGTCAGCGTCGCCGGCGTCGTGACGTTCAAGAACGCCCGCGAACTGAGGGCGGCACTCGCACAGGTGCCGCTCGAGCAGCTCCTCGTCGAGACGGATGCGCCGTACCTGACGCCGTCGCCGCACCGCGGGGCGACCAATGCGCCGTACCTCGTGCCGCTGACGGTGCGAGCGCTCGCCGAGGTCAAGAACGTCGACGTCCCGGCGCTGTGTGCGGCGTTGTCGGAGACGTCCGAGCGCGTCTACGGGCCGTGGTGAGCGTCACGCGCGTGATTCCATAGCGCAGCGATCGACGCAAGGGGGCTGGCACCGCGTGTGACGAATCCCACTGCAGCGGAAGATTTCCCGGGATGCCGCACCTGACGCCCCATCGCGTCGCAGTATCCGTTACGGTTCCGTTATCTGAATTTGACCCTCGCGGGTTGCCTCGGCAGTGTTGTCCGGGTTAACCCGAGTCTGGATCACACGGACGTGCCCTCGACCTCATGGTCGACGGGCTGGAGCGCAGGCCTGAGCCGAGCGCTTCGCACCGAGCCTTCGGTGCTCTGCGCGCCGCCAGTGAGGGACCTTCGACATCGGAGCATGATGACGTTCTCGACCACCCGCACCACTTCTCGTACGATCGCCGCGGCCGCTGCCGTGGCAGCCGCTTCGACGCTGGCCGCTTGCGGTTCGAGCGACTCGAAGACCGCGTCCGACGTTCCCTCGATCTCCTCGAGCTCGACGCCGACGAAGTCCGCGACCTCGACGCCGTCCACGACGAAGGCTGCGCCGAAGCCGTCCACGACGAAGGCTGCGCCGAAGCCGTCCACGACGAAGGCTGCGCCGAAGCCGTCCACGACGAAGGCTGCGCCGAAGCCGTCCACGACGAAGGCTGCGCCGAAGCCGTCCACGACGAAGGCTGCGCCGAAGCCGTCCACGACGAAGGCTGCGCCGAAGCAGACGCAGGCCGAGCGCGCCTCGCGTTCGCAGGCCCGTCAGGCTCTGCCGGCCAAGCCCGCCACGCCCGCCAAGGCCGCTGCTCCCGCCGTCACGTACGTCAACTGGAGCCAGGTCCAGACGATCCCGGCGAAGACGAAGTACGTCTACAGCGCCGACATGCCCAAGGGCACGTCCAAGGTGACGCAGGAAGGCCGTTCGGGCGCCGAGACGGTGACGTACCGCAGCGCCAAGAAGGGCGAGAAGGTCGTCTCCTCCAAGGTGATCGACACGACCGTCACGCGCAACGCCGTGCGCCGCGTCGTCACGATCGGTACGAAGCAGGCCGTTCAGCAGGCGCCGCAGCAGTCGCAGCAGACCCAGGTGTCGCGTTCGACCGCCCGCAAGGCCGTGACGCAGCAGAGCGCGCCGAAGCAGCGCACCTACGCCTCGTCGGCCCAGCGCACGCAGAAGAGCGCTGCCGCTCCGGCCGCCGCCAACTCGGGCATGTGGGACCGCATCGCTCGTTGCGAGTCGACGAACAACTGGCACATCAACACGGGCAACGGCTACTACGGCGGCCTGCAGTTCGACAACCAGACGTGGCTCGGCTCCGGCGGCGGCGCCTACGCCCCGCGCGCCGACCTCGCGACCCGTGAGCAGCAGATCGCCATCGCGAACAAGGTCTACGCCCAGCGCGGCCTGCAGCCGTGGGCCTGCGGCCACGCAGCCTGATCGACACCTGACGCGCACCGCGCGCCCGGTCATGAAGACCCGGCTCGTCCCCTCGTGGGGCGGGCCGGGTCTTCGCATGTGCCGATAGGGTTGGCGTCATGCATGACGACGACGCGACGCCCGCAGGCCGTGACGACACGACGGGCCTGTTGAGTGCCGCCGACATCCGCGAGCTCGCCGAGCGTCACGGGGTGCGTCCGACGAAGACGTGGGGGCAGAACTTCGTCATCGACCCGAACACGGTGCGCAAGATCGTCCGCCTGGCAGGGGTCGGGGCCGACGACACCGTCGTCGAGGTGGGCCCGGGGCTCGGGTCGTTGACGCTCGCGCTGCTGCCGGCCGTCGCGCATCTCAGCGTCGTCGAGGTCGACCCGAACCTGGCGGCGCAGCTTCCCGCGACGGTGGAGCGGTTCGCGCCGCAGCACGCATCGAAGCTGAACGTCGTCCAAGCGGATGCGATGACGGTCGACTCGCTCGAGCCGGCACCGACCGCGCTCGTCGCGAACCTGCCGTACAACGTGTCGGTGCCCGTGGTCCTCAACTTCCTCGAGCATTTCCCGTCGCTGCAGCGCGTGCTCGTCATGGTGCAGCTCGAGGTCGCGCAGCGCCTCGCAGCTGAGCCGGGCAGCAAGGTCTACGGCGTGCCGAGCGTCAAGGCCGCCTGGTACGCCGACGTGCGTCTCGCCGACCGCGTCGGACGCAACGTCTTCTGGCCGGCCCCGAACGTCGATTCGGGTCTCGTCTCGCTCGTGCGTCGTGACCCACCGACGACGGAGGCGACGCGCGCACAGGTCTTCGCGTGCATCGACGCCGCGTTCGCACAGCGCCGCAAGACGCTGCGGGCTGCCCTCGCCGGCTGGGCGGGCGGCGCCGACCGGGCCGAGGCGGCACTCGTGGCGGCGGGCATCGACCCGCGGACGCGAGGCGAGCGCCTCGGTATCGACGAGTTCGCCGCCATCGCCTCCGCCCACGCGGCGGCGACGCAGGACTGAGTCGTCCTCCGGCCGCAATGCCCACCCAACACTGTGGCGGACGGCGCCTGTTGGCTCGGGTGGCTGCCCGGAGGGCGGTCCATGCATAGGGTGGGGGCATGACGGCTTCGAGCGCACAGATCACCCGCGTCAGCGTGAGGGTGCCTGCGAAGGTCAACCTCGAGCTGTGCGTGGGGCCACGCCGAGCCGACGGGTTTCACGACCTCGCGACGACGTTCCATGCCGTCGACCTGTTCGACGAGGTTGATGTCACGTCGGCCGACGAGTTCTCGCTCACGGTGACGGGGCTCGGCGCGGACGTCGTGCCGTGCGACGAGTCGAACCTGGCCTGGCGAGCGGCGCAGCTCATGGCCACCTCGTACGGCGTCGACGGCCGCTGCGCCATCGCGATTCGCAAGGCCATCCCGGTGGCTGGTGGCATGGCGGGCGGATCGGCAGACGCCGCCGCGACGCTCGTCGCCTGCGACGCGCTCTGGGGGCTCGGCCTGTCGCGCGCGACGCTCGAGGAGCTCGCCGCGCAGCTCGGCTCAGACGTCCCGTTCGCCCTCACCGGAGGCACGGCGCTCGGCACCGGGCGCGGGGAGAAGATCGTGCCGGTGCTCGCGACGGGCACCTACCACTGGTTGTTCGCGCTGACGCACGAGGGGCTGTCCACGCCCGCCGTCTACGCCGAGTGCGACCGGCTGCGGGAGGGCCACCGCGTGCCTGAGCCCTCTCCGTCGGACGGCCTGCTCGCGAGCGTCCGCTCCGGTGACGTCCACGGCGTCGCCGTCGCCATGCACAACGACCTGGAGCCTGCGGCGCTGTCGCTCATGCCGAGGCTGCGCGCCCTGATGGAGTTCGGCCTGGAGGTGGGTGCCCTCAACGCGATGGTCTCGGGTTCGGGCCCGACGGTGGCGTTCCTCATGGCGAGCCGCAAGGACGCCGTCGCGCTGCGCAACGTGCTCGCTGCCGGTGACCTCGCGGACGACTACGTCCTCGCCGCCTCCACTCCCCACGGCGCCCAGATCACCTCCGCCTCCTGACGCCCCGACCGAACCCCCGACCCGCCCCGCCTTGCCACCCTGCGATTTTCGTCCACCCTCGCGATTGCCATCCACATCGGCGATCTACGTCCCCATCTGCGAACTACGTCCACATCTGACGGACGGCGTGGCGAGCGCTCGTCTCGGTCCGGCACCTGCTCTGACGGGCGCCGCATCATCAGCTTTGGGCGACGTGACACGGCGGTGAGACAATCGCGGGCATGGCCAACCTCCTGTCCGCTGAGAAGATCTCGCTCGCCCTCGGCACCCAGCAGTTGCTCGATTCGGTGTCGCTCGGCATCGGCGGCGGTGAGCGCATCGGCATCGTCGGCCGCAACGGTGGAGGCAAGTCGACGCTGCTCAAGGTGCTCGCGGGTGTGCACGAGGTCGATTCGGGGCGTCTGACGATGGCGAACGGCGTCACCGTCGGCATGCTGACGCAGGCGGACACGATTCCTGCGGAGTGGACGGTGCTGCAGGCCGTCGTCGGTGATCGCGCCGAGCACGAGTGGGCGGGGGAGGCCCGCATCCGCGAGGTCATCAACGGGTTGTTGCCGGGCATGGATCTGCACGACGTCGTCGGCCCCAAGTCCGGTGGCGAGCGCCGTCGCATCGCGCTCGCGAAGCTGCTCGTCGACGACCCTGATCTGCTGCTGCTCGACGAGCCCACCAACCATCTCGATGTCGAGGGCGTGCAATGGCTCGCCGACTTCCTCAACGCACGCCGCACACGCAGCGACTCGGCGCTCGTCACGATCACCCACGACCGGTGGTTCCTCGACGCGACGAGCACCAACACGTGGGAGGTCATCGACGGACGCGTCGAGCAGTACGAAGGCGGTTACGCCGCGTTCGTGCTCGCGAAGGCCGAACGTGCACGCATCGCGGCCGCGACGGAGGAGCGTCGCCAGAACCTGCTGCGCAAGGAGCTCGCGTGGCTGCAGCGCGGTGCCCCGGCCCGCACGAGCAAGCCGAAGTTCCGCATCGACGCGGCCAACGCGCTCATCGCGAACGAACCGGATCCGCGCAATGACGTCGAACTCGTCCGGTTCGCGACGACGCGGCTCGGCAAGGATGTCATCGACCTCGTCGACGCGTCCGTCACGCTCGGCGGGCGCGAACTGCTGACGAAGCAGACGTGGCGGCTCGCGCCGGGCGAGCGCACCGGCATCGTCGGCGTCAACGGCGCGGGCAAGTCGACGCTGCTGCGCGCCATCGCGGGAACCCAGGAGCTGTCGGCGGGCAAGCGCAAGCAGGGCAAGACCGTCAAGATCGCGTACCTGACGCAGGAGGTGCGCGAGCTCGACGACGTCGAGGGCTGGCGCGTCATCGAGGCGATCGAGGACGTGGCGAGCTACATCATGCTCGACGGCAAGGAGACGTCCGCCTCGCAGCTCGCGAAGCGGCTCGGCTTCTCCGGGGGACGTCAGCAGGCGCGGGTGTCGGAGCTGTCGGGTGGCGAACGTCGGCGACTGCAGTTCCTCCGCCTGCTCATGAGCGAACCGAACGTGCTGCTGCTCGACGAGCCGACCAATGACCTCGACATCGAGACGCTGCAGTCGATGGAGGACGTCCTCGACGGCTGGGCGGGCACACTCGTCGTCGTCAGCCACGACCGGTACCTGCTCGAGCGCATGTGCGATCGCCAGGTCGCCTTGCTCGGAGACGGCAAGATCCTCGACCTCATCGGCGGGGTCGAGCAGTACCTCGAGCTGCGTGCGCACCACCTGCAGGCGCAGGCGGCGTTCGAGCGTCAGGGCGCGGCGGCGAAGGGGGTCGATGCGACCTCGCTCGCGGCTGACGACGCAGCAGGCGCTGGCGCCGGCGGACGCGTGGTGAGCGCCGCCGAGGAGCGCGAGGCGCGCAAGACGGTGGCGCGCATCGAACGTCAGCTCGCGAAGCTGGCCGAGCGCGAGACCAAGCTGCACGACGAGCTCGCCGCTGCCGCAAGCGATTACGGCAAGGCCGCGGAGATCGACGTCAAGCTGCGTGCCGTGCTCGCCGAGAAGGACGAACTCGAGATGGAATGGCTCGAGGCCGCCGAGGTGCTCGCCTGAACTGAGCGCGTGTTCCGGTCGCGCGCGGCGCCTGGCGGCGCTGCGCCGTTTGCCACCAGGCGCCGTGAACGACTGTCTACGAGGGCTCGACGTCCCCGCGAGCGCCGATTGAACGTGTTCAACAGCGTGGTTGACTGAGCGCATGACGACGAAGTCGGAGCAGACGCGTGAAGCCCTCGTCGAGACGGCGTTGGCGATGTTCCGCGAGCACGGATACGAGAAGACGACGATGCGCGCGATCGCCGCGGAAGCCGGCGTCTCGCAAGGAAATGCGTACTACTACTTCGACGGCAAGGACGCGCTCGTCCAGCAGTTGTACCTGCGCCTCCAGGCCGAGCATCGCGACGTTGCGCTGGCCGCCATCCGCGACGGAGCGCCGCTTGCCGACAACCTATGCGCGCTGTGGCGGGCGGGCATCGACGTCATGGAGCCGTACCACGGCTTCGGTTCGACGCTGCTGACGACGGCGCTGCAGGCGTCGTCGGGCACGAGCCCGCTGTCGGGAGCGTCGGCGCAGGCGCGCGACGATGCGATCGGCCTCGTCACCGACGTGCTCGAACGCTCGAAGGGCGTGCCGGGTGGCGCACTGCGACGCCAGTTGCCGATGTTGCTGTGGCTCGTCTATCTCGGCATCACGCTGCACTGGGTGTGCGATGACAGCGAGCAGCGGGCGCGCACGATGACGCTCATCGACGGCGTCGCCCCCATCCTCGCGCGCATGCTGATGCTCGCACGGCTACCGGTGGGACGCGGGCTCGTCGCGGACATCACCGCCCTCGTCGAGAAGCTGGCGCCGACCGGATCTCTTCCGACGGCGCTGTCGGAGCCTGCATCCAGGACGTCGAGCACCGTCCGCACCGAAGACGACTGAGGTGCCTCGCGGTCAGCTCTCGACGGCCGTGAGCAGCGTCCGCAGCGACGCGGCGAGGTGAGCGCGAGCGTCGTCGTCCATGCCGGCGAGCAGGCGGCGCTCGTGATGCAGCAGCGCGTCGAACGCGGCGTCGACGGCCCGCAGCCCCGCGGGGGTCAGCCGGACGAGGACGCCGCGGCGGTCGCTCGGCGATGGTTGACGGGAGACGAAGCCGCGTCGTTCGAGTCCGTCGACGCGATTCGTCATCGTGCCGGAGGTGACGAGTGTCTTCTGCACGAGGGCGCCGGGGGAGAGCTCGAACGGTTCGCCTGCGCGGCGCAGGGCGGACATCACGTCGAACTCCCAGCCGTCGAGTTCATGCTCGGTGAAGACGGCGTTGCGCGCCTGGTCGAGGCGCCGCGCGATACGGCTGATGCGCGAGAGCACTTCGAGCGGCGTCGTGTCGAGCCCCGGGCGGACGCTGGCCCAGGCATCGACGATGACGTCGACCTCGTCATGGTGCGGCTTGCCGCCGGGAGCGGTCGACGCCGTAGACGCGATGTCGTCGGCGCCCTTTGGGCCGAAGGCACGGTTCGAGTCGGCAGGGCGCGGCGAGCCGGTGAGTGACATGCGGTCATTCTATCGCTCGTCAAGAAACTTGATGTCGAGAGACTTGCCCTCGGCAGACGGCGTCAGCCCTCGTCACGCGATGTCGTCGTCCGTCTCGTCGTCGCCCAGGCCCATCGGTGCCACCATGTTGTCGACGTCAGGCTCGCCGCTGGCCACCGGCGCGGCCGCGACGAGCGTGGGCGTGGCGTCGAGGCCGGTGAGTCCGTTCCAGCCGAGGTTGACCATGTGGGCGGCCATCTCGGTGGCGTCGAATTCCTGGCCGTGCTCGATCCACCAGTCGCCGGTGAGGGCGGCCATGCCGATGAGCATCTGCGCGTAGATCGGCGCGAAACGGGGGTCGATCTCGCGGCGCGACATGACGCGGGAGAGTTCGTTCTCGATCTTTGTGGCGATGTCCGACATGAGGCTCGCGAGGGAGCCCGTCGAGTGCCAGGACGGGGCGTCACGGATGAGCACACGGAAACCGTCGGGGTTGGCGCTGATGTAGCTGAGTTGGGCGGTCACGGCGCGTTCGAAGAGTTCGCGGGGTGTGCCGTCGTCGGTCAGGGCGCTCGCGATGTGGTCGAGGAAGCTGCGCGTCTCGCGGTCGACGATGACGGCGTACAAGCCTTCCTTGCCGCCGAAGTGCTCGTAGACGACGGGTTTCGTCACGCCCGCCGCCGCCGCGATCTCCTCGACGGTCGCCGCCGCGACGCCTCGTTCCGCGAACGTGCGGCGCCCCACGTCGATGAGCTGTTCGCGACGCTGGGTGCCCGACATGCGCGTGCGGCGAGGAGTCGTCATGCCCACCATTGTGCCGGGTGGGCGGGAGGTCGCAGCCGAGACCTGGGGCGCCCGGGCGGGCTGACGCGGTCCGAGGCGGGGTCCGCGCCGTAGATCGCGGGGACGCGTCGGTGCGTCGACGGAGTGCAGCGCGGCCCGGCGTGAACTACTCTTGTGCGGTCCGCGCTTCGCGGACGTTCCCCGGTTGCTCTGCTGGCAGGGGCCGCCTGACTTTGAATCAGGACTAGCGACGTTGGTTCGATTCCAACCCGGGGAGCCTGAAAGCCCGACCATCATCGCCCGAAAGCGCGTCATCGTCGACGCGTTTCCGGGCGAAGATCACGCGGGACGTGACGCCGATCAGCGATGACGAGACGTCGCGGCACCCCCGGCGGCGATGGCCGCGAACGCGAGTCCGGCGAGGCCTAGCTCACCGGACGTCGGGGAGCTCCGCGACGCGACGAGGTCCGTCTGCACCTTCGGGTCGATCGGCTTCGGGGCGGGCTTCGTCGGAGTGGGCGTGCCCGGCATCGGCTTCGTCGGCTGGGCAGGGGGAATGACGGTGCCGTTCGGCTGAACCGTCGGCAGACCCTTGCACGTCGCCGGAATCGTGCCGGTGACGCTGAACGCCGACCCGCTCGTGTTGCCCTTGACGGTGATCGTCACCGTCTTCCCGGCCTGGTTGATCTTCGAGAAGATGACGAGCGGCTTGTCGTGCGTCACCGGGCCCATCGTGTGCGTCTCGTGCAGCTGCGGCTCGCTCACCGTCACCGTCGCCTCCGGCGTCTTCACCGTGCCCACTGCGATGACGTGGTTCGGCATCCCCTTCGAGCACCAGAACTCGATCGGCGTGTGCTGAAGGCTGCCGACGATCGTCGACTTGGCGTGGTCCCCGGTCGTGCTGGGCGTCGCAGGCGAGTCGGCCGCCATTGACGGCGCGGCCGCGGCCAGGGTCAGGGCACCCACGCCGGCAGCGGCGAGAGCAGGGAACATCTTCCTGGGGAACTTCTCAGGACGAATGCGTGACGATGGCGCTTCCCTCCGCGCGACGTCGGCCGCGAGAACCGCAGCTTGGTGCGGCAACGACCCACTTCTGCGCCGAATCCGTCAGGGTGATCCATATTTTCGCAATGCGACAAATGCATGTCGCCGATACAGTCATGTATAAAAATCGGGCCGGCCAGCAGGCCGAGGCACCTGGCACCGACGGTGACACGTCGATGAACGTCTACCTCTCCAACTCCACCTCGAACCGCGGCACGCCGATCGCCGTCGACGCCATGCAGAGCTCGTCCAACGGCGACGTCGTGCTCGCGCATCTCATCGAGCCGGCCCTCGTCAACCAGAACATGCCGCTCGCGGGCTCCTACGACGCGACGGCGGGCGACTCCGGCGTCATCGAGGGCTACAGCCTGCGCGCCTACCGCGTCCCGACGTCGGGGCTCTACAAGGCCGACGTCTCCGTCCTGGGTGAGAGCGCCGAGGCCTACGGTGGTCGCGCAATACACCTCGAGGGCGTCAACGGCTCCTCGAATCACGGCGACTCGGGTGGCCCGCTCATCGTCATAGGTCAGATCGTTGGCGTCTGCTCGACGGGCGACTCCACCGATCCCGGCTCCGACATCCACGCCGGCCTCCAACTACGCCAACCTGACGGACAGCCGCCAGTGGATCACCGACGTCACGGGCGTGTGACGGCTCATCGACGCTGACCCTGCACTCATGCAGACGCCGTTGGCACGCAACACGCGTGCCGACGGCTTCGTCGTACCGGGGAGTGGGGATGGTGTCTGTGCTTCCGCGTCGTCGTGCGAACGGAGGTCGCCGTCAGCGGCACACCGGAAAGCTGGTCAAACTCCGCGGTACAGAACGCGGGGCGGCAGGGTCTGCACATGCTGACGCACGATGACGCCGCGTTCGATCAGCGCCGTGAGCGCATCGTCGAGCGCGGCCCGCTGCGCCCGCGGCAACGCGGCCTCGAGCGTCTCGCGATCTGCCGGGCCGTCACGAAGAGCCGCCAGGGCGCGACGCGCGGTCGTCGATTTAGTCGGGGTCATGAGGGCTCTCTCACGTGGGTCACGGTGCTCGTGCATCGCGAGCTGTCGACAATGGTGGTCCGCCTGCGGCGATGGCGCTCAGGGTGCAGCGGACGGGGCTGGACCCTGGCACTGCCGAGTGGCGCTCGCAAGGACGGCGAGTGGTCGACGAACGACGTGTGCCCCGCAGCCTCGGGGGCTACGGGGCACGGCGGTTCGATGAGTGGCTCGTGTTCAGAGCGGCCAGGTGTCCGACATACGGTGCTCGCCGGTCTTCACAACGACGTGGTGAGCGGAGCTCGCCCGCGCTGCGTCGGCCGAGTTGGCGGCGACGATGGCCACCGTCGGGGCCGCGGCGGCAGCCACGAGCGCAACGGATGCGGAAAGCTTCTTGAAGATGGCCATGGTCACTCCTGGATAGGATGCGTAATGTAGAGGGTTCAACAACTCGGCCGTCGCGGGGTCAAGTTGTAGGTCAAGTATGCCTCGTCCTGGGGGCTGGAAGTGGTTACCGATGAGTTTTGGTGAACGCCTGAAGGCGGCGCGCAAACAGGCGGGCCTTTCGCAGACAGAATTGGCGGGCAACAGGTGCAGCGTCAGCTACGTCTCCCACCTCGAATCGGGTCGTCGCACCCCGACTCCGGAGATGCTTCGGTACTTCGAGACGGCCCTGGGCTTGGCGCCGGGTTCGCTGGGCGACGCCTCTGACCTGTCGGGCGCAGGACGCCGGCGGGCAGGAGACGCAGAAGCAGTCGCGCTCTACTCGGAAGCCGTCCTCTCTTGGCGGCAGGGTGTGTTCGCCCTGGCGCAGGAGCAGGCCATGGAGGCACGTTCCCACCTCACGGTAGGCAATCGTTCTGACCTCGACCTCCTCATCGGTGCACTGCTCGTCGAGATCCACATCGACCTGGGTCACTACCAGGACGCAGTAACAGAGGCATCACGACACCTCGAAGCGGCTCGTTCTGTCGGCTCGGCGCTGCTCGAGGCCCGCGCGGGAGTGTTGTTGTCGAAGGCCGCGCGCGTCAATGGCGATGCAGCCCTTGCGGCATCAAAGGCAGCCGACGCCGTGCGGCTGTGTCAATCGGCTCATCTGCCATTGACCGTGACGGTTCAAGCACTGATCGCGGCGATCTCCGCGGGTCACGTCGATTCGGCCGTGTATGCGCGTGAGCTCGAGGAGTCGTCCGCTGCACTGGAGGACAGTCCGACCCGCGGCCTGGCCGAGTGGGTGCTCGGCAACGTGGCGTGGCACAGCGGTGACGTCGAGGCCGGCAAGGCTGCGCACGATCGAGCGAACCAACTCCTGTCGCCCACCGCAGACTTCCGTAACTGGGCTCGTTTTCCGCGCGTTGCGGCGGAAGAGCGACTCCAGGCCGGCTGCGAGGACGGGGTCGCGGAACTGTTACGCGAAGCGAAGAGCCGCCTCGACCTGCTCGAGAGCGCCGATGAATTGGCGACCCTCGCCATCGTGCGTGCGCGGTTCGCGCGGGCGCAGGGGCACGTGGATGAGGCGCTCGATGACATCCGCGCCGCCCTCGAGGATGCCGACCTGCCGCCGAGCACGCAGGGGCGCCTGTACCTCGCAGCCGCCCACGCCTACGGCGAACAGGGCGACATCACGCAGGCGACGGCCGTCGCGCTGCAGGCAGCACGCCGCTTCACCGAGGCCGGCGACGTCACCCAAGCCCGTGCTGCTTGGGAGTTCGTCGACGAGACCACGCAGGCCGCAGAGCAGGCGAACGCCTGACGTCAGGGCGTTCACAGCCGCGTCAGCAGTGTTTCGATCGCGGCCGCGAAACCTGCCGGGTCGGCGACCATCGACAGGTGGCCGGCTTGCGGAATCGTCGCCGTCGGCGCGCCCGCGAAGTTCTGTTGCGCGACCTGGAGCGAGCCGCCGGACATCGCGTCCTCGGCGCCCCAGACGATGCCGCGCGGCACGCGGATGGCGCGCACTTGCTCGGGGCTCAGGTGCGTCATCGCGTGTGCGGCCATGACGCGCATGGCGTCCTCCGCGTCGCGCGAGCGCAGCGGCCGCATCCACGCGTCGATCAGTCGGTCGGCGTCGGGGCCTTGCAGGCCGCGACACGTCGAACCGCACTGGTCGTCGAAGATCGGGCGCGCGAACACGTTCGTCTGCGTGCCGAGTCGGTAGAGAGTCGTGACGTACGGCAGGCGCGAGACGACGCCCGTCCACGCACCAGAGTCGGCCGATCGTCCCTCGAAGGCCATGGCGTCGCCGTCGGCGAAGATGACACCGCCGATGGCGCCCGGGGCATCCAGCGCCGCGCGCCCGACGACGGCCGCGCCCAGCGAGTGCCCGACGATCACCGGCCGATCGATGTGCAACGCCTCGATCAGACCCGTGACGGCACGCGCCTGATCCTCGATCGAGTAGTGGCCCGTGTACTGCGAGTAGCCCGCCCCGGGCAGGTCGATGGCGTAGACGACGTGGTTCTTCGCGAGCTCCGGCGCCGTGAGCGACCACGCGACCGTCGACTCGGCGAAACCGTGGACGAGCACGATCGGCGTGCCGTGCGAACCCCACACGCGGTAGTGCACGCGCGCGCCGTCGACGACGACGTCGCGCCCGTCGGGCGCCTGCAGCGTCTGCGGCGGCCGCACGAGGGCGTTGAACGTCAACGATGCGATCGTCACGACGAGAAACAGTTTGACGACGACGTGCGCCACCCGGCGCACCAGCCGTCGACCACGCCCTGGAGCGGGCCGGCCGCCAGGGGAGGCGCCGCCGTCGGGCGCACTGGCGGCGGTGCTCATGCGGCTCATTCGGCGCGGCCGTTCGTCGCGTCGTCAGCAGTGCTCGCGCCGGCTGCGCCCGCGACGTCCCCACCGACAGTGCCGGTACCACCGGCAACCTCGCCGGCGCGCATGGTCTCGACATAGGCCGTGATGCGGCGCTCGCCGTACCCCTGCACCCAGATCGCCGCGGAGATGTAGAGGAACAGCAACGTGATGACGATCCACGGCGCCCAGTGACCGCCGAGCCACCAGATGACGACGACGGGGACGAGATACGTCGCGAGTTGCGTCAACCCGCCAAGGATCGCGTGCCAGGTGCCCTGCGGATCGTGCGGCGCCCCCGTTGCGTCGCGTGCCCGCTCTTCGCGGGCCGCAGCCGGTTCGCGACGCACCTGTGCACGCTCAGCGGCCGTCTGCGGGCGGCGTCGCGGTTTCAGCCCGAGGTTCGTCGCGAACGCCTGACGGGTCAACGACTGCGTGCCGACGTGCACGAGAATCATCCCGAGGCACAGGCACGTCAGCGATCCGGGGTGCAGGTGCGCGCTGCAGGCGGCCGTCAGCCACGTCATGGCCGTGCGCTCGGTGTCGAGGGAGTCGACGATCTGCACGACGCTCTCGCCGAGCACGATCATGACGAACAGGCCGATGCGTTCGACCAGGTGCGGGCCGCTGAGGCGCGGCGCGTCCGACTCCTTGCCGTCCGGGCGCAGCAGCAACAGGCTCATCTCGAGGAAGGCGAGGGCGGCGAGCGCCCAGCCGAGCAGGTGCTCGGGCACGAGCGGGGTGAGCAGCCACAGGGAGCTGACGCCCGGGCCCACAGCAGCGGACGCATGGCGCCGGCGCCGCGTCGTCCGCTCCACCACAGCGGCCACACGGCCGTGCGCGCGATGACGTAGCCGACGGCGAACAGCCACGGATGGCCGTCGATGAGGGGTTCGACCCCGAGTGCGAGCACGCCGACGCCGGCCACCGAGGCGAACATGAGCGGGCGTCCGCGTGGGCCGATGCCGCCGCGCACGTTCGTCAGCGCCGTCACGTTGAACCATGCGAACCACACGAGCATCGTGAGCCCGATCGTCGCGGCGATGCACCCGCGACCCGGGTCGCCGTGCAGCAGGTGGGTGAGGCGCTCGATGGCGACGACGAAGACGAGGTCGCAGAACAGCTCCAACGACCCGACGCGTTGGTGCCGCACGGTGGTCTCGCCGATCGCCTGTGACATGCACCCAGCATGAAGGCGTACAGGGGAGCGCGACGAATGCACGCAGCGCCTCTGGCGGTGGTGGGCGGTAGAGTCACCTCTATATGCCCCGTCGCCCGCACCGGTTGGGCCGCCGGGGCGGGCCAGACCACCGATCGTCGATCCGCAGGGAGTCACTCGCGTGAGCGCACCCCGTCCCGCAGCCGTCATCGTCCTCGCCGCCGGCGAGGGCACCCGCATGAAGTCCGACATCCCGAAGGTGTTGCACACGATCGGTGGCCGCAGCCTGCTCGGCCACGCCATCGACGCGGCGCGCGGCACGCAGCCGCAGCATCTCGCGGTCGTCGTGCGTCATCAGCGCGACGTCGTCGCCGCGCACATCGAGCAGTTC
Source organism: Dermacoccus sp. Ellin185 (assembly GCF_000152185.1). Lineage (NCBI taxonomy): Bacteria > Bacillati > Actinomycetota > Actinomycetes > Micrococcales > Dermacoccaceae > Dermacoccus > Dermacoccus sp. Ellin185. The sequence continues at coordinate 26,241 of NZ_AEIQ01000105.1, forward strand.
GAGTCGGGCGCGACGATCGCCGATCAGGACGAGATCAAGGGCACCGGCCGCGCCGCCGAGTGCGCCCTCGACGTCCTGCCGGCCGACCTGAGCGGCACCGTCCTCGTCACCTACGGCGACGTGCCGCTGCTCGCGACGCAGACCCTCGTTGACCTGACGAGCGCGCACGAGGCGGGCGGCAACGCCGTCACCGTGCTGACCGCGGAGGTCGAGAACCCGACCGGCTACGGCCGCATCCTGCGCGACGAATCCGGTTCCGTCGCCGGCATCATCGAGCACAAGGACGCTCTCGCCGCCCGCGAGGCCGGGGACGCGAAGCTCGCGCACGCGCTCGACATCCGTGAGATCAACTCGGGCATCTACGCCTTCGACGCGATCGTGCTGCGTGAGAGCCTCGCGAAGGTGACGACGGACAACGCCCAGGGCGAGAAGTACCTCACCGACGTCCTCGCCCTGGCCCGCGCGGCCGGTGGGCGCGTCGAGGCGCACACGATCACCGACCTGTGGCAGACCGAGGGTGTCAACGACAAGGTGCAGCTCGCCGCGATGGGCCGCGAGCTGAACCGTCGCGTCGTCGCGCAGGCCATGCGTGACGGCGCCATCGTCATCGACCCGGCGACGACGTTCGTCGACGTCGACGTCTCCATCGGCCGCGACACGGTCGTCCAGCCGAACACCCAGCTGCGCGGCGCGACGACGATCGGTGCGCGCTGCGAGATCGGCCCCGACACGACGCTCGTCGACACGGAGGTGGCCGACGACGCGTCCGTCGTGCGCACGCAGGCCAACCTCGCGACGATCGGCGCCGGCGCGAGCGTCGGCCCGTTCAGCTACCTGCGCCCGGGCACCGAACTCGGCGCGAAGGGCAAGATCGGCGGGTTCGTCGAGACGAAGAACGCGCAGATCGGTGACGGCGCCAAGGTGCCGCACCTCACGTACTGCGGCGACGCCGTCATCGGTGAGGGCGCCAACATCGGCGCGGGCACGATCTTCGCCAACTACGACGGCGTCAACAAGCACACGACGCACGTCGGCGCGCACAGTTTCGTCGGATCCGACTCGGTGCTCATCGCGCCTGTCACGATCGCTCCGGGCGCCTACGTCGCCGCCGGCAGCGCCGTCGACGGTGACGTCGAGGCCGGCCAGATGGCCGTCGCACGCGGCCGTCAGCGCAACATCGACGGCTGGGTCGAGCGCCGCCGTGCCGGGACGAAGACGGCGGACGCCGCGCGTGACGTCGCGCACGCCTCGCCTCGGGCCGCCGCCGGTGAAGCGGTGTCCACTAGTGTTGACGAGGAATCCTCCGCAGACGAAGGGATCACGAAGTGAGCCTGTCCATGAAGCGCACCACCGAGAAGAACCTCATGGTCTTCTCCGGGCGGGCCAACACCGAGCTCGCGAAGGCGGTCGCCGAGGGCCTCGGCACGCAGCTCGTGCCGATGCAGGCGTACGACTTCGCGAACTCCGAGACGTACGTGCGTTACGACGAGTCCGTGCGCGGCTGCGACGCGTTCGTCATCCAGAGCCACACCGCTCCCGTGAACCAGTGGATCATGGAGCAGCTCATCATGGTCGACGCGCTCAAGCGCGCCTCCGCGAAGCGCATCACCGTCGTCGCGCCGTTCTACGGCTACGCCCGTCAGGACAAGAAGTCGCGCGGTCGCGAGCCGATCTCGGCGCGCCTGGTCGCGGACATGTTCAAGACGGCCGGCGCGAACCGCCTCATGGCCGTCGACCTGCACACCGACCAGATCCAGGGTTTCTTCGACGGCCCCGTCGACCACCTGCAGGCGCTGCCCGTCATCACCGACTACGTCGCGAAGAAGTACGGCGATGAGAACCTCGCCGTCGTCTCGCCGGACGCAGGCCGTATCAAGGTCGCCGAGGCGTGGAGCAGACGCCTCAGCGGCGCGCCGCTGGCGTTCATCCACAAGACGCGTGACGTCACGCGCCCCAACCAGTCGGTTGCGAACCGCGTCGTCGGCTCCGTCGAGGGCCGCACGTGCCTGCTCGTCGACGACATGATCGACTCCGGCGGCACGATCTGCCACGCCGCCGATGCGTTGATGAACGCGGGCGCGGCGTCCGTCGTCATCGCTTCGACGCACGCGATCTTCTCCGACCCAGCGGTCGAGCGGCTCGCGAACTCGGTGGCGCGCGAGGTCATCGTCACCGACACGCTGCCGATCACGGACGAGAAGAAGTTCGACAAGCTGACGGTGCTGTCGATCGCACCGCTGCTGTCGCAGGCGATCCGCGAGGTCTTCGAGGACGGCTCCGTGACGAGCATGTTCGACGAGATGGAGTGATCTCACCCTGACGAACGCGGCGCCGCGCATCCCACCCGGGGTGCGCGGTGCTGCGCGTTCACGCCGTTTCGTGTTCGCGCGCCGCCCCGCTAGAATGTTCCGGTTGCCTCGGCGAGGGACGAGACGGGCGCGCGCAGCGAGCCCCGAGCGTCCGTGATCGACGCGGTGGCGCTCGTCTGCGAGATCCCGCGGCCCCCGGCCGCCCGCGCCGACCTGCGTCGACGCGCCCGCATCGTGTCCGCGCGTCACGTCCCGACGAGGCCACCGACCATTCCGGCGGCATGCGTCGTCGGTCCTGACGCACCGAAGGGCACCACCATGGCTGCTGACCAGATCGTTCTCGAAGCTCAGCTTCGCACCGAGTTCGGCAAGGGCGCCGCGCGCCGCATCCGCCGCAACGACATGATCCCCGCCGTCCTATACGGGCACGGCGAGACGCCGGTTCACCTCGAACTGCCCGGCCACGACACGATGATGGCCGTCAAGAACCCGAATGCGCTGCTCACGATCCGTTTTGACGGCAAGGAGGAGCTCGCGCTCGCCCGCGACGTCCAGCGCGAGGTCATCCGTCGTTTCATCGAGCACGTCGACCTCGTCATCGTCAAGAAGGGCGAGAAGGTCGAGGTCGACGTTCCGGTCCACGCCGAGGGTGAGGCCGCTGCCGAGACCGTCGTCACGACTGAGAACGGCATGCTGACGGTCCTCACGCCCGCCACGGACATCCCCGAGGCGTTCACCGTCTCCGTCGAGGGCGCCGAGGCCGGCACGCAGATCCTCGCCAAGGACGTCACGCTGCCGTCCGGTGTCGAGCTCGTCTCCGACGAGGAGATGCTCGTCATCAACGTCACCGAGCAGATCTCCGCCGAGGCCCTCGATGCCGAGCTCGCCGAGGCCGAGGCCGAGGCCGGCATCGAGCACGAGGAGTCCGACCAGGAGACCGAGGGCGACGACGCTGCCGAGGCTCCCGCCGAGGGCGACGCCGCTGGCTCCGAAGACTCCGAGTGATCCGCCGCCCGCCTCCACGCGGGCATCGGATCTTCACGACGACGGGCCGCCGCTCACCGATCCTGGTGAGCGGCAGCCCGTCGTTCGCGTTCCGTCGCGGCGCGGTCGTCGGCTCGATCGCTGGCCCGATCGCGGATGAGGGCGCGCGTTTCGTCAACGTGCCCAGCGTGCGCCCATGCGCGATCCGGCATACTTGGGCCTCGTGGATGAGGCGCGCACGCAACCCTGGCTGGTGGTCGGGCTCGGCAACCCCGGGCCCCGGTACGCCGGCAACCGGCACAACGTGGGCGCGATGGTCGTCGAGCGCATGGCCGCTGACGCCGGCGTCGCCCTGCGCGCGCACAAGGCGCGCGCCGCGGCAGCAGAGATTCGGTTGGGGACGCTGCCGGGCGGGCTGCCCGGCCCGAAGGTCGTCCTCGCCGTGCCGAGCACGTACATGAACGAATCGGGCGGGCCCGTCAGCGCGCTCATGAAGTTCTTCAAGATCCCCGCCGAGCGCCTCGTCGTCATCCACGACGAACTCGACATCGACTTCGGCGCGGTGCGCCTGAAGTTCGGTGGCGGCGAGGGCGGCCACAACGGGCTGCGCTCGATCAGCAAGAGCATCGGCACGAAGGACTACCTGCGCGTCCGCCTCGGCATCGGGCGCCCGCCCGGACGCATGGAGGTGAGCGACTTCGTACTCAAGGACTTCTCCGCGACCGAGCGACGCGAACTCGACTTCCTCATCCCCTCGGGCGCGGAGGCGGTCGAACTGCTCGTCCACCGCGGTCTCGACGACGCACAGAACCTCGTGCATGCCCGCTGAGGGCGTGAGCCGCCGGCTCGCGCTGCACACCTGGCTCGCGACCGCGGTGGTCGCGCTCGCCGGCGTGCTCTTCGTCGTCGTCGCGCCCGGTGTGGGCGACATGTGGGCGGCGCTCGCGCGCGCTCAGGCGGCGCGGGACGGCGTGGGCCTCGGCTACTGGTTCAGCTGGTACAGCGGCGCCCACCCTCCGGGCGGATACTCCGTCCTCGTGCCCTGGCTGTCGGCCGCCCTCGGTGCCCACGCCGTCGTCGCGCTCGCGGCCACGGCTATCCCATGGGCTGTGGCACTCACCGTCACGCAGGTGCGGCGCCCGATCGTGGCCGTGTGGGTCGCGACGCTGAGCGCCGTGATGACGCTCGGCGCCGGCCGCACGACGTTCCTCGTCGGTGCCGTCATCGCCCTCGGGGCGCTTGATGCCGCCATCCGCGACCGTCGCTGGACGGCGTCGCTGCTCGTCATCCTCAGCGGCCTCGCCTCACCCGTGGCAGTGGCGTTCGTGCTCGTCGGATTCGGGGCGGGGCTGCTCGTCCGTCGGATCTCGCTCGTTCCCATCCTGGTCGGCATCGCCTTCATGGGCGTCTCGTCGCTCGTGTGGGGTAGCAGTGGGCCAGAGGGGTATGGCTGGGGCAGAGCGCTCACCTCCCTCGTCCTTCTCGGCTTGTTCCTGCTCGCCAAGCCTGCGAAACCGGTCGTCCTCGCCATCGCCATCGCCGCCGTCGCGGTGCTCGTGTTCTCCGCCGTCCCCAACGCGCTCGGCTCCAACCTCGCGCGCCTCGTCTTCGCGGTGCTGCCCGTCGCCGTCGCCGCGACGGCCCGCCGCAGCAACCGGATGACGGCGTGCGCCGTGCTGCCGGCCCTGGTCTGGTCGGGGTACTTCACCGCCCACGATCTCGCGGACGCCCGCGCATCGGCGTCGTCGGTGACGGTGTACCGGCCCCTGTCGGACGCGCTCCAGGCGTTGCCCGGCATCGAGAACAGCCGCATCGAGGTCGTCGCCGACGGCACGCACACCTCGGCGTTCGTCCTGGCAGAGGATTTCTGGTTGGCGCGCGGGTACGAGACGCAGGCCGACCGCAGCCTCTCCGACGCGTTCGTCGACCGCGAGGCGCACATCTCCGACGCGGAACTCACCGGGTGGCTGCAGGATTCGGCGGTGCGCTACGTCGCTCTCAACCGCCATCCGGTGAAGAAGACGGGGCAGTGGCGCACCGTCGCCGCGACGCCCCCGGGCTGGCACGAGGTATGGTCGAACGACCAGTGGCGCGTGTTCGAGGTGCCGGACGCCAAGCCGCTCGTCACCGACGGCGCCACGATCACGGACAAGACCTCCTCCCACCTCATCCTGCGGGTCGAACCCTCACGCGACGTCATCGTACGAACGCGCTGGTCGTCGTTCCTGCACGCCCGGGTCATCGAGGAGCGCGGCCCCAGCGACCAGCGAGCCGGGCGGGATGACGCGCCGCGCGTCGTCCTCGAACCGACGCCCGACGGGTGGACGCGCGTGCGTCTCGACGGCTCGTCGACGGCGCGTGACGTGGAATTGTTCGGACGGCCGTGACTGCCCCCGGCGTATCCCTCCATCGTTCGTGCCCCGCAGGGTGATGAGGGGGTGAATGCCCGGAATTCCGGGGTTGTCGCCGCCCCGTTCTAGACTTCACGCGTCGCCCGCCGACGAAGCCGTCGCCCCTTCCGGGCGCGCGCGGCGCCTGCGTGCGTCGTCACCGATTCGACGAAGGAGCCCGCATGCCCGAGGCCGCACACCTGCCGCTCGCGCCCCTGCTGACGCGCGTGTGCGCCGACGAATCCGTCAAGCGGCTGCTCGCGCTGGCCGCGGACGAGTCGCTCGTCGACATCGCGGCCGCGGCCGGTCTGCGCGCTCCTCTCGTGGCGGCTCTGCTGCAGACTGGCGGCGACGTGGCGGGGCCGATGCTCGTCGTCACCGCGACGGGGCGCGAGGCCGACGACATGGCGACGGCCCTGCGCAACTTCGTCGACTACGACGACGTCGCCGAGTTTCCGTCGTGGGAGACGCTGCCGCACGAGCGCATGTCGCCGCGTTCCGACACGGTCGGGCGGCGTCTCGCCGTGCTGCGCCGCCTCAGGCACCCGGAAGCGGGCGGGACGTACGGGCCCGTCCGCGTCGTCGTCGCGTCGGTGCGCGCCCTCATGCAGCCCATGGCGAAGGGCCTCGGCGACCTCGAACCCGTGAGCCTCGCCGCCGGTGACGAGCGCCCGCTCGAGGACATCGTGGAAGCCCTCGTCGCCGCGGCCTACACGCGCGTCGACATGGTCGAGCGCCGCGGCGAGTTCGCCGTGCGCGGTGGCATCCTCGACGTGTTCCCGCCCACCGAGGATCACCCGGTGCGCCTGGAGTTCTGGGGCGACACCGTCGAGGAGATCCGCTGGTTCAAGGTGGCCGACCAGCGTTCGCTCGAGGTCAACCCGCACGGGCTGTGGGCCCCGCCGTGCCGCGAACTGCTGCTCACCCCCGAGGTCCGTGAGCGCGCGGCTGAGCTCGCGCCGAGCCTGCTGGGCGTCGCCGACATGTTGACGAAGGTCAGCGAGGGCATCGCCGTCGAGGGCATGGAGTCGCTCATGCCGGCGCTGCTGCCGGCCGGCATGGAGACGCTCATCGACGTGCTGCCGGATGCTGCGCGCGTCGTTCTCGTCGACCCCGAGCGCGTCCGCACCCGCGCGCACGACCTCGTCTCGACGTCGCAGGAGTTCCTCGAGGCGAGCTGGACCAATGCGGCCGCCGGCAACGCCGTCCCCGTCGACCTACGAGGCGTGCTCGACGGCGCGTCGTACCGCAGCCTTCTCGAACTGCGTGAGCATGCGCTCGCGACCGCTCACCCCTGGTGGTCGTTCAGCTCGTTCGCGGCCGACGACGAGTTGCACGAGTTCCTCGAGGACGACCTGCCGGGTACCCGCGTCACGATCGACTCGCAGGACGTGCCGAACTACCGCGGCGACACCGAGCGCGCGTCCGCCGAGGTCGCGGCTCACGTCGCGGCCGGGCGCAGCGTCGCCGTCGTGACGGACGGCCCGGGCTTCGCCAAGCGCGTCACCCAGGTGTTCGCCGAGCACGACCTCGCCGCGCGCCCGATGACGCAGGTCGCCCCCGGTGTCGAGGTCGCGACGGGTTCGCTCGGCCGCGGCTTCGAGATGCCCGCTGCGGGGCTCGTCGTCCTCACCGAGGCCGACCTCACCGGCTCGGCGGGAACGGCGAGCACGAAGGACATGCGACGCATGCCGTCGCGCCGCCGCAACGTCGTCGACCCGCTGCAGCTCAAGCCGGGCGATCACGTCGTCCACGAACAGCACGGTGTCGGCCGGTTCGTCGAGATGATGCAGCGTACCGTCGGCGGCGCGACGCGCGAATATCTCGTCCTCGAGTACGCGGCGAGCAAGCGCGGTCAGCCCGGCGACCGGCTGTTCGTGCCCACCGACCAGCTCGACCAGGTGACGCGCTACGTCGGCGGCGAGATGCCGACGCTGTCGAAGATGGGCGGCTCGGACTGGGCGGCGACCAAGTCGAAAGCCCGCCGTCATGTCAAGCAGATCGCCGGCGAGCTCATCCGCCTGTACTCGGCTCGACAGGCGACGCCGGGTCACGCGTTCGCGCCCGACACGCCGTGGCAGCGCGAGCTGGAGGACGCCTTCGCGTACGTCGAGACGCCCGATCAGCTCTCGAGCATCGAAGAGGTCAAGGCCGACATGGAGAAGACGGTGCCCATGGACCGTCTCGTCTGTGGTGACGTGGGCTACGGCAAGACCGAGATCGCGGTGCGCGCGGCGTTCAAGGCGGTGCAGGATTCCAAGCAGGTCGCGGTCCTCGTGCCGACGACGCTGCTCGTCAAGCAGCACTATCAGACGTTCGCCGAGCGTTACGCGGGCTTCCCCGTCAAGCTCGCGTCGCTGTCGCGTTTTCAGAGCGACAAGGAGGCGCGCGAGGTTCTCGCGGGGCTCAAGGACGGCTCGATCGACCTCGTCATCGGAACGCACCGGTTGCTGAGCAAGGAGATCGAGTTCAAGGATCTCGGGCTCGTCATCGTCGACGAGGAGCAGCGCTTCGGCGTCGAGCACAAGGAACAGCTCAAGCAGATGCGCACGGCCGTCGACGTGCTTGCGATGTCGGCGACGCCGATCCCGCGCACGCTCGAGATGGCTGTCACCGGTATCCGCGAGATGTCGACGCTCGCGACGCCGCCGGAGGAGCGTCACCCCGTCCTGACGTTCGTCGGGGCGTACGACGAGAAGCAGCTGACGGCGGCCATCCGACGCGAGCTGATGCGTGAAGGTCAGGTGTTCTACGTCCACAACAAGGTCGGCAGCATCGAGAAGCAGGCTGCGCGAATCCGCGAACTCGTGCCCGAGGCGCGGGTCGCGACGGCGCACGGCAAGATGGGGGAGGCGCGCCTGGAGGAGGTGGTCGTCGACTTCTGGGAGCGCAAGTTCGACGTGCTCGTCTCGACGACGATCGTCGAGACGGGTCTCGACATCGCCAACGCGAACACCCTCATCGTCGAGCGCGCCGACCAGCTCGGCCTCAGCCAGCTGCACCAGCTGCGCGGACGCGTGGGGCGCGGTCGCGAGCGCGCGTACGCCTACTTCATGTTCCCGGCCGAGAAGCCGCTGACCGAGACGGCGCACGACCGGTTGCAGACGATCGCGAGCAACACCGACCTCGGCGCAGGCATGCAGATCGCGATGAAGGATCTGGAGATCCGCGGTGCCGGCAACCTGCTCGGCGGCGAGCAGTCCGGCCACATCGCGGGGGTTGGGTTCGACCTGTACGTCCGCATGGTCGGTGAGGCCGTCGCCGACTACCGCGGCGACGACACCTCGTCGATGCCGGTCGAGATCAAGATCGAGCTGCCCGTCGACGCCCACCTGCCGCACGAGTACGTGCCGGGGGAGCGGCTGCGCCTCGAGGCGTACAAGAAGCTCGCGAGTGTGGAGAACGAAGCGGCCCTCGACGAGATCATCGCCGAGCTGAAGGACCGCTACGGCGAGCCGCCCGCACCTGTGCTCAACCTGTTCGACGTGGCCCGGCTGCGCACCATCGCGCGGCAAGCGGGCATCAGCGACATCGGGGTGCAGGGCAAGTACGTCCGTTTCGGCCCGGTCACCGAGTTGCGCGAGTCGCAGCAGATGCGCCTCGAGCGCCTCTTCCCGGGCACGCTCGTCAAGACCAACCAGGAGCGGTTGCTCGTGCCCATGCCGATGACGAAGCCCGTCGCCGGCAAGCCGCTTCGCGACCAGGCGATCCTGCAGTGGGCAGCGCAGCTCGTCCAGGCCGTGCTGCTCGACGACATCGCCGCCGCCGCGGCGGCGCAGGAGATGGCGCGCGCGGGCGGAGCGCGACGATGAGCGGCAGCATCGCCCTGCTCGTCGTCAGCCCGCGGGTGCCCGCCGGGCTGATGACGCGCGACGCCTGGCGGCGGCTCGAAAGCGCTGACGCCGTCCTGGGCCGCGCGGGTGACGAACCGCTCGTCGAGGTCACGCGCGACGAGGGCTTCGACGTCGAGATCCGTGACGAGCCCCCGGCCGCCACGGCACATGCCCTCGTCGCGGCGGGGGTCGCCGGGCGTCACGTCGTCTGGCTAGGTTCGGCGGACGCCGATCCCGGTCTCACCGACGCGCTCGCCGGCGAGCTGACGCGTCTCGACGACCCGCCGCCCGTCGAGGTCGTCGTCGGGTCGTGGGACGCCCCCGGTTCGCGCCTGCTCGACGCCGTCGCCGTCATGGACACGTTGCGCTCGCCCGGCGGCTGCCCGTGGGATGCCCAGCAGACGCACGCGAGCCTCGCTCCGTACCTCGTCGAGGAGGCGTTCGAGGTCACCGAGGCCATCGCCGAGGCGAGCGGCGAGCACCTGCGGGAGGAGCTCGGCGACGTGCTGCTCCAGGTGCTCTTCCACGCCCGCGTGGCCGCGGAGCGCGAGGAGGACGGCTTCGACGTCGACGACGTCGCGGCGACGCTCGTCGAGAAGCTGGTCAGGCGTCACCCGCACGTCTTCGCCGACGGTGCCGCCTCGAACCCCGAGGAGGTCGAGGCCGAATGGGCGAGGATCAAGGCGGCCGAGGAGCCGGAGCGTGACGCGAACGATCCGCTGGCAGGTATCCCGGCCGGGCTGCCGCCGCTCGAGCGGGCCGTCAAGGTCGTCGGGCGGTTGACGAAGGCGGGGCAGGCCGAACGCGTCGAGGCCCTCGCCGCCGAGGATTCCATCGGGGCGGCGCTGCTCGACCTCGTCGTGCAGGCCCGTGGCCTCGGAGTCGACCCGAGCGTCGCGCTCTCCGCCACGCTGTCGCGCCTGCACGCCGCGCCCCTCGGTGATCACCTCGGGGGCATCGACCACGCTGATCACGCCGAGCCCCACCCCGCCCCGCCGGACGCCGACCTGCCGCGAGGCGGCGGGTGACGCGCGTCCCGTTCTCGACAGACCCCACGTTCCTACCCGGCAGTACCCCAGCGGTTCGTTAGGCTCGACACTGACGCGGGTGATCAGACCCGCTGCCCGAATCAACCACGTGTATCGGAGAGTTCTGTGGCAACCATTGAAGGCATCGGCGCTCGCGAGATCCTTGACTCGCGCGGCAACCCCACGGTCGAGGCCGTCGTGCTCCTCGACGACGGCACCAACGAGAGCGCGGCTGTCCCGTCGGGTGCCTCGACGGGCGCCTTCGAGGCGGTCGAGCGTCGTGACGGCGACAAGAAGCGCTACGGCGGCAAGGGTGTCGAGGACGCCGTCGACGCCGTCATCGAGCAGATCGCGCCGCACCTCGTCGGTTTCGACGCGGATGAGCAGCGCCTCATCGACGCCGAGATGATCGAGCTCGACGGCACGGACAACAAGGGCAAGCTCGGCGCGAACGCCATCCTCGGCGTCTCGCTGGCCGTGGCCAAGGCGGCCGCGAAGTCTGCGGGTCTGCCGTTGTACCGCTACGTTGGTGGCCCCAACGCGCACGTGCTGCCGGTGCCGATGATGAACATCCTCAACGGTGGTTCGCACGCGGACACGAACGTCGACATCCAGGAGTTCATGATCGCGCCGATCGGTGCGGAGAGCTTCAAGGAGGCCCTGCGCATGGGCACGGAGGTTTACCACGCGCTCAAGGCCGTCCTCAAGGACAAGGGTCTCGCGACGGGCCTCGGCGACGAGGGTGGCTTCGCCCCGAACCTCGAGTCGAACCGTGCGGCGCTCGACCTCATCCTCGAAGCCGTCGAGAAGGCCGGGTACAAGCCGGGCGAGCAGATCGCGCTGGCGCTCGACGTCGCGGCGTCCGAGTTCTACGACGGCGGCACGTACACGTTCGAGGGGCAGAAGCGCGACGCGGAGTGGATGACGAACTACTACGCCGAACTCGTCGAGGCGTACCCGCTCGTCTCCATCGAGGACCCGCTCAACGAGGACGACTGGGACGGCTGGGCGCACATCACCGACAAGCTCGGTGACGCCGTGCAGCTCGTCGGTGACGACCTGTTCGTCACCAACCCCGAGCGTCTGCAGAAGGGCATCGACAACGCGGCCGGCAACGCGCTGCTCGTCAAGGTCAACCAGATCGGTTCGCTGACGGAGACGCTCGACGCCGTCACCCTCGCCCAGACGAACGGTTACCGCTGCATGATGTCGCACCGTTCCGGTGAGACGGAGGACACGACGATCGCCGACCTCGCCGTGGCGACGAACTGCGGCCAGATCAAGACGGGTGCCCCGGCGCGCTCGGAGCGCGTGGCGAAGTACAACCAGCTGCTGCGCATCGAGGAGGACCTCGACGACGCGGCGGTCTACGCCGGTCGCAAGGCCTTCCCGCGCTTCTCGAACAACTGAGCGGCGTCTTGGCGAATCGCAGTTTCCCCACCTCCCGCTCCGGTGATGACACCGGGGCGGGGGGTTCGCGCGCCCGCACCGGCTCGCGTCCCGCCGGCCGCGATCGTTCCCGCCCACGCGGCTCGAGTCCGCGTGGCTCGACACGTCCGACGCTGCGTCAGCAGCTCGACGAGGCGCCGGTGGCGCGTCGTCGAGCCGACCCGGGCACGGTTCGCCGTTTCATCACGATGAGCGCTCTGCTCGCCGTCATGCTCGTCGTCCTCACGCCCACGCTGCGTAGCTATCTGCAGCAGCGCAGCGAGATCGCGGAATTGAAGCGGGAGAAGGTCGCCGGTCAGCAGCGCGTCGACGCGCTGACCGCCGAGCGCAAACGCTGGGACGACCCGGCGTACGTGAAGCAGCAGGCGCAGGAGCGGCTCGGGTACGCGATGCCGGGCAAGTCGATCACGGTGTACGTGGACGATGCCGGCACGACGCACGCGACGACGCCGCGCAACGGTGTGGCAGATGCCACGGGTCTGTCATCGCACCCGTGGTACGGGCAGATCTGGGGTTCGATCTCGACCCCGGCGGAGGGCGAGAAGTGAGCACGACGGACATGAACGAACACTCGGGCGTCAGCCCGCAGGACGTTGCGGCGATCGAGAAGCAGCTCGGACGGGTGCCGCGCGGTGCGGTCGAGGTGTCGGCGCGTTGTGCGTGCGGGTGTCCGACGGTGGTGCGCACGCTGCCGCGCCTGCCGGACGGCACTCCGTTCCCGACGTCGTTCTACGCGACGTGCCCCCGCCTGACGGGTGCCATCTCGACGCTCGAGTCGCAGGGTGTCATGAAGGAGATGAGCGAGCGTCTCGAAGCCGACGCCGACCTTGCGGCCGCCTACCGCGCCGCCCACGAGGATTATCTGAGGCGCCGCGGCGAGCTCGGCGACGTGCCGGAGATCGACGGCATCTCCGCCGGCGGCATGCCGACGCGCGTCAAGTGCCTGCACGTGCTGGTCGCGCACTCGCTGTCGGTGGGCCCCGGCATCAACCCGCTCGGTGACGAAGCGCTGGCGTTGCTCGGCGATGCGTGGTGGAAGAACGGTTGTTGCGGTGCGGGAGACGAAGGAGACGATGACGATGAGTGAGCGTCGGGTCGCGGCGATCGACTGCGGGACCAACTCGATCAGGTTGCTCGTGGCGGCCGACGGCGGGTCGGGGCTCACCTACCTGGCGCGGCGCAGCGAGATCGTGCGCCTCGGCCAGGGCATCGACGTCTCGGGCCGCATCGCCGACGCCGCGATGCAGCGCACCCTGCTCGTCACGCGCGAGTACGCCCAGCTGTGTCGGGAGTACGACGTCGACGCCGTCCGCTTCGTCGCGACCTCGGCCTCCCGCGACGCCGCCAACGCGGATGAATTCACCGACGGCGTGCGACGCGCGTTCGCCGCGTTCGGGGACGACGTCGTCCCCGAGGTCGTCTCCGGGCTGGAGGAGGCGGCGCTCAGTTTCGCCGGCGCGACGGCAGGCCTCGGTGCCGAGGCGCGCGCGCCGTATCTCGTCGTCGATCTCGGCGGCGGGTCGACGGAGCTGGTGCGCGGCTCGCAGGATGTCGAGCAGTCGATCTCCCTCGACATCGGCTCCGTGCGCCTGAGTGAGCGTCACCTGCGCAGCGATCCGCCGACGCAGGCCGAGATCGACGCTGCCCTCGTCGATATCGATGCCGCCCTCGACGAGGCGGAGGCCGCCGTCGACCTGTCACAGGTCGCGACGCTCGTCGGCCTCGCCGGTTCGATCACGACGGTGACGGCGCACGCGCTGGGGCTGTCTGCGTACGACTCGTCGCGCATCCACGGTGCGTGCCTCACGAGCGAGCAGGTGATCGGCTCGTGCGACGCCGTCCTGGGTGCGACGCGCGCCGAGCGCGGCGCGATGGGGTTCATGCATCCGGGTCGTGTCGACGTCATCGGCGCGGGTGCGCTGATCTGGCGCACGATTGTCGAACGCGTGCGCGAGCGCGCGGGCGTCACCATGTGCGTGACGAGCGAGTCGGACATTCTCGACGGCATCGCGATGAGCATGCTTTGAGTCGGAGCGCATGACGCGGAGGCGCCCCGGGGAACACCGTGTTCTGCCGGGGCGTTGTCGTGGGTGAACGAAGTCATGTCGTCCGCAAGGGCGTCATGACCCTGTCGTTAGGATGAGGTGCCCTCGTAGCCCAACGGCAGAGGCAGGCGACTTAAAATCGCTTCAGTGCGGGTTCGAATCCCGTCGAGGGCACCACGTCACGTCCTTGAGGAGGGGCCCCATGGCCGGTAATCCGGTGTTCAGCAAGTTCGAGCGTGACATGCGTTCAGGTCAGGCCGCAGGCTTTCAGGCGGGTGGGCAGCAGCAGGGGTACGGCTTCCCGCAGCAGCCGGCGTCCGGGCCCATGTACAACCCGACGTTCGGTGCGCCACAGGTGCAGCCGGAGCGGATGACGCTCGATGACGTCGTGACGAAGTCACTCAACCTCTTCGGGCTGCTGCTCGTCGTGGCGGCGGGCACGTTCGTCTTCGCGGATCGGGCGATCGACTCGCAGACGAGTTCGACGGCCCTCGGCCTGTGGGCCGGCGGTGGCATCGTCGCCTTCGTGCTGTCGCTCGTCATCGCGTTCCGCAAGACGATCTCGGTTCCGCTGATCCTCGCCTACACGGTGTTCGAGGGGTTGTTCCTCGGCGCCGCCAGCGCGTTCTTCAACTCGGCCTACCCCGGGGTGGTCGGGCAGGCGATCCTCGCGACGCTGTGTGTCTTCGGCGGGATGTTGCTGGGGTACAAGACCGGCGTCATCCGCGTGACGGCTCGCTCCCGTCGCATCTTCGCGGGCATGCTCATCGGGTACCTGCTGTTCGCCCTCGTCAACTTCGTTCTCGTCCTGACGGGGCTGCAGAGCGGCTTCGGCATCGGCGGCAGTGGCGCCCTCGGCATCGGCATCTCCCTGTTCGCGGTGGCACTTGCCTCGTACTCGCTCGCGATCGACTTCGACTCGATCCAGCAGGGCGTCAATGCGGGCGTTCCGCGCCAGACGTCGTGGCTCATGGCGTACGGCCTGATGGTGAGCGTGGTGTGGCTCTACGTCGAGATGCTGCGTCTCATCGCCCGCTTCCGCGACTGACGATGACGGCGATTCTTCCTGGCGCCGGCGACCCGCTCGAGGATGAACTCGGGCGGGTCGTCCGCACGTTGCGGGCGCTGCCCCCGGGCGCGCCGCCCGACCATGCAGCCTGCGCGTTCGCCCGGTTCGTTCGCATGGCCGCGGGGGAGGACGAGGAGTCGGAACGGCTGGCGGCGCGCACGGCGCAGTTCGACGGCGCGTGGGCTGCCGCGGTCATCGCGACGCTCGTCCGCGACGTGGTGAACCCCGCGACAATGGCTGACGGCTCCTCCGGCGCATCCGACGAGCAGCGCCTGGCACTGGCAGATGAGCTCCGTCGGCTGAGACGCGAACTCGACGGCCGTGGGTGCTGCCCCGGGGGCCCTCGCAGGAGTCGCAGGGGGCACGTGTGGTGACTCGACGCCATTACGCTGACGATCACAGGGCGTCGCACGGGCGTGGCGCCCCGCCGCGTTGATCTCAGGAGCTCCGTATGACCTCGCGGATGAACCCCTATATCCAGTTCCGCGACACCGCGAAGGACGCACTCGAGTTCTACGCCCGGGTCTTCGGTGGCGAACTGACGATCTCGATGTTCGGTGACATGGGAGTCGAGGGCGCCGAGGCGGGCAAGGTCATGCACGGCATGCTGACGACGCCGTCCGGTTTCACGCTCATGGCCTCGGACACGCCGGAGCAGATGGAGCACACGCCCGGTGGCAACATCACGATCTCGCTCTCCGGCGACGACGCCGACGACCTGCGCGGATGGCTCGCAGCGCTCTCTGAAGGCGCCGACGTGACGCTGCCGCTCGCCGTCCAAATGTGGGGGGACGAGTTCGCAATGCTGACCGACAGCTTCGGCACGAACTGGATGATCAACATCGCGACGTCGCAGGCCCGTCCGTAGGCCTGAACCCGGGCTGGGCATGGCCGGCACACCCTACGAGATCGATCGCGGCGTTCATCCACCCCGCGGTACAGCCTGCACACGCGCATCCCATGGGAACGTGCGCATGACGACCACCCGCATGCGATGCCTCGGCCGAGCGTCACCACGGGACGAGTGCCACGGCATGACACGAACGGCGGGCCCCAAAGGGCCCGCCGTTCGTGTCATGCGGTGTCTTGATCGCCAGCGCCGCTCGGCCGCGCCGAGCAGCGGGTCGATCAGTTGAGGCGTTCGTAGATGATGGCCATGCCCTGGCCGCCGCCTACGCACATCGTCTCGAGGCCGAACTGGCCGTCGGTGGACTGGAGTCCGTTGAGCAGCGTCGTCGTGATGCGCGCGCCGGTCGAGCCGAAGGGGTGGCCGAGAGCGATGGCGCCGCCGTGAACGTTCAGCTTGTCGAGGTCCATGCCGAGGTCGTGGGCGCTCGGCAACACCTGCGCGGCGAAGGCCTCGTTGATCTCGTACAGGTCGATGTCGCCGATGCTCATTCCGGCGCGAGCGAGGGCCTGCTTGCTGGCCTCGACGGGGCCCATGCCCATGATCTCGGGGGAGAGGCCGCTGACGCCGGTGGAGACGACACGGGCGAGCGGCTTGAGACCGAGCTGCTGGGCCCTGACGTCGCTCATGACGACGAGCGCCGCGGCGCCGTCGTTGAGCGGGCAGCAGTTACCGGCGGTGACGGTGCCCTCCTCGCGGAAGACGGGCTTGAGTCCGGCGACCGAGTCGTACGTGACGCCGGCGCGGGGGCCGTCATCGGTGGAGACGACAGTGCCGTCCGCGAGCGTGACGGGGGCGATCTCGCGGGCGAAGAACCCGTCGGCGATGGCCTTCTCCGCGAAGTTCTGCGAGCGGACGGCCCACTCGTCCTGCTCCTGACGGGAGACGCCGCGGTAGGTGGCGACGTTCTCGGCGGTCTGGCCCATCGCGATGTAGACGTCGGGAAGCTCGCCCGACTCACGGGGGTCGCTCCAGCGTGCGTTCGTCTTGGCCGTCTCGAGGGTTCGGGCCATGGCGTCGGCGAAGCGGGGGTTGAGGTCAGCGTCGTCCGAAGCACCCGCACCGGCAAAGTTCGTGTATTGGGAGACGCACTCGACGCCGGCGGAGATGAAGATGTCGCCCTCGCCGGCCTTGATGGCGTGAGCGGCCATGCGCGTCGTCTGCACGGAGCTGGCGCAGAAGCGGTTGACGGTGGCGCCCGGCACGGTGTCCATCCCGAGCAGGACCGAGACGACGCGAGCCATGTTGTTGCCGTGGCGCCCGGAGGGCTCGGCGCACCCCAGGTACAGATCCTCGACGAGCGAGCGGTCGAGGTCGGGCACCTTGGCGAGGGCGGCCTCGACGACCTGGGCGGCGAGGTCGTCGGGTCGGACATCCTTGAGTGAACCCTTGAACGCGCGCCCGATGGGCGTGCGTGCTGCGGAGACGATGACGGCTTCAGGCATGGGGTGTTCCTTCCGGCTTTGGGCGCGGTCGCCCACGGTTTCCGATGCGAGTCTAGGTGCCACGCCCCCGCCGCGGAGGGGAACGGCCCAAGCGGCTCGGCCGGCCCGATTTGCACGCTCCGAAGAACCTGGGCTAATGTTTACGAAGTCAGCCCGACAGGGCGGGCACCGGAAGCGAAAACCCCGCTTCGATCCATGATCGAAGGTCCGGCAGGTACACGACGGTGCGGCCCGGCTGATGCTTCATCTGGAGCCAAGTGCGCGAGATAACGGCGAGAGCCGGAATTGACGCCCAAGAGCCGGATGGATTACGGTTAAGAAGTTGCCCCGAGCGGGTGGCG
>NZ_AEIQ01000104.1:0-62864 GCF_000152185.1 Dermacoccus sp. Ellin185
CCGGCGGCGGCGCGCCGCTGACACACATGGGCAAGTACGAGGCGCGCGTGCTCGGCGCCCGACTCGCCGGCGCGCACGAGACGCCGCCGCCGCGTGACGTTCCCGTCCCTCAGGTCGTGTTCACGGACCCGCAGGTCGCGGCGGTCGGCTCGAGCGAGGCTCAGGCGCGCGAAGCGGGGCATGACGTCGTCACCGTCGCGGTGCCGTTCGCGAGCGCCGCGGGTACGGCTCTGCTGCGTGACGACGGTGTGGGGAGCGCCAAGATCGTCGTCGACCGTGCCACCGGGTGCCTGCTCGGCGCGACGTTCGTCGGCCACGAGGCGGCCGAACTCGTCCACGCGGCGACGGTCGCCATCGTCGGCCAGGTGCCGGTCGGCGTCCTTCGGCACGCGGTGCCGAGCTACCCGACGTCGTCGGAGCTCTGGCTGCGCCTGCTCGAGGAGCTGCCGACGAACCTGCGCTGACGCGTGACGACGGGGCGCTCGGGGGCATGACGGGCGCCCCGTCGAGCACGCACAAAGGGACGGTTGCGTCGTACATCACAGGGCAAGAGCTACGCGTTGACGGGCGGCACCGGCGTCGCGGGCTCCGGTACAGCCGGCACGCCGAACGGCGGCTGCAGTGGTCCTGCCGGTTCAACAGCCCAGGTCTGCAACACGTACATCGGCATCTCACTCACGAACTCCTCCGGCGCGAGCAGCGCCAACCCGGCCTCCGTGTCGCTCAGTTACCTCGTGACTGTCGACGGCTACGGCACGACAACCGTGACGCTCAACGTCGCGTCCTTCATCAAGGACGGCACCAAATGGGCGGGGTCGGGCGTCACGTTCTGCTGACCATCGGAGCGCCGTGTCGGCTCACAACGCCTCCCCACCCAAGGATGGTGTGTCATGAACGCGCGCTATTTCGCGCTTTCGTGACACAACATGGGCCGTCTCGATGCTCATTCTGCTCGGAGCGCCTGAGCCCCGACGGGGCCTGAACGGCCGCCTGTTTCGCCACTTTCGCTGACAGGACCGGTGCGACGTCAGCGCCTCAGCGCACCCGGTAGTCGATGGGTTTGCAGACGCCGGCGTTCGATTTCTCGGCCGAGCAGGCCGTCAGCCCGACGAACAGGTCGGCTTCGGCGCGGATGGCGAAGACGTCGCCCGCCTGCGTCGGCGGCGGGTCGATGTGCAGTTCACCGTCGGGGCTCGTCCACACGTCCATGAAGATGTTGAGCGTCGTGCCGATGTGGTCGGGCGCGACGCCGACGGGTTCGAGCGCGCCGCACAGGTTCGCGAAGCAACTCGGGTGCGGGGCGCCGTCGAACTCGGGGTAGAGGATGTCGAACGTCTGCTGGCTGCACGGCGTCACCGTCATGTCGTGGATGCCCACCGAGTCCGCGACGATCGTCGCCATGACGCTGCTGCGGTTGCTCCACAACCGGTGCCCCGTCGATGGGTACAACGTGTTGTTGTAGTCGACGGTGCGCCCCGCCGAGAAGCACTCGGCGATGTCGTCCTGCATGACGGCGTAGAAGTCGCTCACCTGCTCACCACACGGGTCGACGACCTCGAGCACCTGACCGGCCGCCAGCGGCACGAGCACCCCCGTCTGCGGGGCGATGCGCGACCAACCGTCGGCGGGAGCTTCGGGGCCGCCCGCGTACGGCGGCCGCGGCGTCGGCGGGTGGGGGGAGCGCGGGCGTCGCGGGTCAGTCATCAGGATTCTCCTTCGAAGGGTGCGCGGTGAACGGGGCACGCCAGTCGTCCTCCACGTGCCGCCCAGAGTACTGACGCGCCTCCGACGAGCGTCCATGATCAGTGACGACCGGATTGATCGAACCCTGCAACGCAGCATCGCGGCGGCGGATCGCGTCGCGCATCCGGTCGAAGCCGCCGTCAGCTCGCAGCTGCTCGAACTGATCGTGCAGGTTGAACACGACCGTCGTCAGCGGAGCACGGCGCGCGATGCGCGAGGCCTGCGGATGCAGCCCGACGAGGAAGAACGGCACGCCGCCGAGGCTGAAACTGAAGTGCGGTGACGTCGTGTCGGGCGACACGCGCTCGGCCCACGGCGCGTCGTCACGATCGTGCAATCGCTGCAGCATGCCCCACAGGAGGTTCTCGAACTCCCGCTCGTCGCCCACCCGCGGGCGACGGAAGACGGCGATGAACGAGCCGAACTCGCGCGGGCCACGCTCGATCGCGGCGAAGTCGGCCAGCTCAGCGCTGAGCGTCGAGAGACACGCGTCATCGGTCATGTCGTCGAAGACGCGGACGAGCGCGCCGTCGCGTTTCAGCGCCGAACGCGCTCCGAGGCACGGAAACCGAGGGTGCTCGATCATCGCGCCGATGACGTCGCGGATGGCTGCCTCGTCCGCGCCCTCGAGGCCCGCGTCGGCTTGTTCGGCGAGCCAGTCGGCGAGGTCAGGGGCCTGCGACTCGTCGTCATCGGTTGGGTGCGTCGACGAGCCGGATGATGAGGTGGGTGCCGCAGCTGGCGGCCAGTGATCGTCAGACACATGACCACCGTAGCCGCGCGCCAGACCCCACAACACGGCTTGAGGGCGCGTCTGCACGTCCATCGCGCGGTAGGCGCCTCTGATGTGCGACTTGACGCTGTTGACGCTCAGGTGCAGGCGCTCGGCGATCTGCGCGTTCGGCATGCCCGAGCAGATGAGATCGACGATCTGCGCCTGACGTGCGGTCAGCCCGTCGGAGGGGACGGTCGGCCGCGCGTCCGTGGGGGAGGGTCGAAGCACCGCGGGGCGGACGATTCGGCCCGCGACCACGTCATCGACCCCGGCGCGCAGATCGGCGGCGCTCGCCGACCGTCCGACGACTCCCGACGCGCCGTGCGCGAGGAGCCGGCTGATGGCGGCCTCGTCGGTGTGCAGCGACGACACGAGCAGCTTCGTCGTCGGGTTCGCGGCGTGCAGCGCGCGTAGTTGATCCCAGGCGTTGCGGTTGGGTTCGTTCCACTCGAGCACGGCCACGTCGGCATCGAGCGCGAGATCCTCGGCGCGCAGGCCCGGGCCACGCACGAGCACGAGGCGTGTCGCGACGCCGAACGCGTCGAGAGCCGCCATCGCGCCGCATCCGAACAGCTCGCTACGTGCGACGACGGCGACGGTGAGGCGGGGCACAGCTCTCCTTCGAGCGATCCGACGATCAAGGGTCGTGAGGTGTCGGTGGTGATGAGAAGTGTTGTCGCTCACCGTGTTTCGCGCCACACCCGCAAGGAGGTGAAGCGTCGGCTGCCTGATGGACCGCCGTTGCGCGGCGCCATGCTGGAAAGTGGTGAGCGCGTCAGGGCCGGCCGTCGACGTGCAGTCCGCGGGCGACGCCCCACAGCACCGCCTCGCTGCGGGAGGCGACGCCCATGGTGCGGTAGGCGGAGCGGATGTAGCTCTTGAGCGTGTTGAGGGAGACGTTGAGTTCGTGCGCGATCGCGCCGTTGGGCAGGCCGCGGCAGATGAGCGTGACGGCCTGCGCCTCTCGCTCGGTGAGCCCCTCGGCGCGCCCGGGCCACCAGTCGTCACCCAGCTCGACGGGGAACGCGGGGTCGACGACGCGCTCGCCGCGGGCGACGCGTTCGAGTGCGGTGACGAGCTCGTCGGCCGTCGCGTGCTTCGTCAGCACGCCCGCGACGCCGAAGTCGGTGAGCGCACCGACGTGCGCCTGCGGAGGGTCGTTGGTGTAGACGACGAGGCGCGCGACGGCGGCTGTGTCGCGCAGGCGCGCCAGCGTCGCCCACCCCGGCTCGGGGGCGGCGAAGCAGTCGAAGAGCGCGACGTCGGTGGGTTCGGTGGGCACGCCGCGGCTGCACGTCGCCTCGACGCGTGCGGCGTAGGGCGCGAGCAGTGCCTGAAAACCGGCCATGACGAGGGCGTCGTCGTCGACGAGGGTGACGCGCAGTGCGCGGGGTGCGGGCGTGCCCCTCGACTCCTCACCCGTCGCCAGACGGAGGTGTGCGGCTCCATCCGGGCTCGGGTGGGACGACATGGGGATACCTTGCCAACATGTTGCGACACAAGGAAATCAACCATGACGAACTTCCGACATCCACCGAGTTGCGTCGGGCTGGTCGCGCGCACGGTGACCTCCTAGGCTGACGGTGACACCCGTTCTCGCAGACCTGCAGGAGGTCGATCATGGAATCGCGCGACAAGTTCGTCACCAGCTACGTCGCTCATCACTGGGCCGCATCGAAGGGTGGGCTCGACCTGTTCGAGCGCGCGTCGCGCTCGCAGAGTTCGGCGCGCACGCGGAAGGTGCTCGCGACGCTGACGCGGGAGATCGCCGAGGACCGCGCACGCCTGCGCGTCATGGCCGACGCGCTCGGGGTGGGTGAGGCGCGGCTCGCGCAGCTCGCGCTGAGCGTCGGCGAGACCGTCAGCCGCGTGAAACTCAACGGCCGTTTCGTGCGCCGCTCGCCGCTGAGCGACGTGCTCGAACTCGAGGCGCTGCTGGCGGCCGTTCGTGGCAAGCGGGCCGGCTGGGAGGGCATGCGCGTGCTCGCGATCAACGATGCGCGCATCGACGTCGCCGAACTCGACGACCTCATCGTGCGCGCCGACAGCCAGATCGAACGCCTCGTCGCCGCCCATGCCGAAGCGGCCGCGACGCTGCGCTGAGCTGACATCCGCTGCGCTCCGCTGGCGAGCCGTCGGACGAGTCACCCCGCTGGACCGCGCGGGCGCCTCGCCCTGCCTGACCGCCCTGACGCGGCCTGACCCCAGCTGCCCAGGTTGGTCGGTGGTGTCCGCCATGTGTGGCGTCCCTCCCGAGGCGCTTTCATGGGCGCCACCTGCTGGCCAGTAAAAACAAGGGTCATTCAAGTATGGCGCGCACCACAGTGCATGCCGCCGCTACATTCGAGGTGAAGTTCATCAGCACCCTGCTGTGCAACGTCATCGACGGCGAGGCACACGGGGAGGGCCGACTGGATGTCGTCAACCCCAGCACCGGCCAGGTCGTCGCGACGTCGCCGATCAGCGGCGCCAGGGACGTCAACGCCGCGTTCGACGCGCCGGGAAGGCCGCGAAGACGTTACGGGCAGGTCAAGGTCACCGAGGTGGCGCGCAAGGCCGTCGCCGCGTTCATCGCGACCGTCGTAGCCGGCCCCAGAACGCACAGCCGTGCCAACGTCGGCATCGACAAGCCCCGCACCGACGGCGACAGGCCGGCCTGGTACTGCGCGGCCCCAGGTGTTGTGATTCCAAGCTCCGGGGGAGCGGGCGGCCGCTGCGTCACCTTCGACGATGGGATGGCGGGTGACTCACGGGTCGGCGCGTAGTTGCGTGCCTACCCGTGAGTTACCCGCTCTCCCGTCGTATGGCCGGGGGTGGGGCCGACGCGCTCAACCCATCGCGACGATGCGCTTGGCTTCCTCGACGGCGCCGTCGAACGCGAGCTCGGGGCGGGTGCGCAGCAGGTCGGTCGCGCGAGCATGTTCGGTGACGGCCGCGTCTTGGCTCCGGATTGCCGACGGGACCGCTGGGACGGCGGCGTCGCCGAGAGCCAGCAATGCGATGCTCAACGCCATCTGCGTGCCGGCGTCCCCACGGCCGAACTCCTTGACCAATTCGTCAGCGAGAGAGCCATGTTGACTCTCCGGGGCCAGTGCGGCGGCCGCGCGCCAAGCGGTGCGGGCGAGATCGTCGTCGGCGTCGTGCAGGAACTCGGGCGTGATCCAGGGCCATGCGCGCCCGTCGCCGACCTTCGACAGCACGTGCAACGCCTGCGTGCGCGCCTGGATGTTCTTCGACGCCAGCTCGCGCTGAACGCGCGGCAGGACGTCGTCAGCCGGCAGGCGCGTCAGCGCCCAGGCGAGGGTCTCGCGGACGAAGAAGTCGGGCTCGACGCCGCAGCGACGCACGAGCGTCTCCAGCAGATCGGGATGCGGATGCGTGCCCGCCGCCATAGCGGCCTGCAACCGCACCGACTGATCCTGCACGTCGAGGGCGCGGGCGATGTTCGCGGCGTACTGCTCGGGCGTCATGCTCACTGCAGCGCGCGTCGCGCCCGCACTATTCCGCGCACCATTTCAGGCGGCGCCGCCTGCACGTAGAACGCACGATGGCGGGTAACTCACGGGTCGGCGCCTAACCGCGCGCCTACCCGTGAGTTACCCGCCGTCCTGTGGTGGCCGGGCGGCCGGGTGGCCCAGCGTCTCGGTGGACGCCGACCCGATCCCAGGCCGTCAGTGCGTCAGGGCTTGAGGACGACCTTCTGGCAGCCGTCCTGCTTCTTCTGGAACACGTCGTACATCGTCGCCGCCTCGTCGAGCCCGACGCGGTGCGTCGCGAGCTGCTCGACGCCGAACGGGTCGGCGTCGACGAGCACGTCGCGCAGCTCGTCGGTCCACTGCTTGACGTGGCACTGGCCCATGCGCATGGCGATGCCCTTGTCGAACATCTGCATCATCGGCATCGGGTCGAGCGCGCCGCCGTAGACACCGGAGACGGAGACGGTGCCGCCGCGGCGGACGCTCTCGATCGCGGCGTGGAGCGCGGCGAGACGGTCGATGCCGGCCTTCTTCGCGAGCGGCTCCGAGATCGCCGACGGCAGCTTGCTCACGGCCGACAGGCCCGCAGCGGCAACCGGGTTGCCGTGTGCCTCCATGCCGACGGCCTCGACGACGCCGTCCGCACCGCGCCCGTCCGTCAGGTCGCGCACCGCGTCGCCGACGGCGGTGACCTGCGAGCCGTCGAGGTCGTCGAGGTTGATCGTGCGGGCGCCGCGGGCCTTCATGCGCTCGAGGCGCTCCGGCACGCGGTCGACGACGATGACGTCCTCGATCCCCAGGTACTGCGCGCTCGCGACGGCGAGCTGACCGACGGGGCCGGCACCCATGACGGCGAGCGTGTCGCCGGGGCGCACGTTCGCCCATTGCACGCCCTGCCACGCGGTCGGCAGGATGTCGGACAGGTAGAGGTAGCGCTCGTCCTCGCCGGCCTCAGGCACCTTGATGGGGCCGAAATCGGCATGCGGCACGCGGACGTAGTCCGCCTGGCCGCCGGGCACCGCACCGTACAGGCTCGTGAAGCCGAACAGGCTCGCGCCGGTGCCCTGGTCGACGTTCTGCGTCGTCTCGCACTGCGCGAACAAGCCTCGGCTGCACATCCAGCAGTGGCCGCAGGAGATGTTGAACGGCACGACGACGCGGTCGCCGGGCTTGAGGTTCGTGACGCCCGAGCCGACCTCCTCGACGATGCCCATGAACTCGTGGCCGAGGATGTCGCCCTTCGTCAGGAACGGCGCGAGGACGGTGTAGAGGTGCATGTCCGAACCGCAGATCGCGGTCGAGGTGACGCGCACGATCGCGTCGGTGGGCTCCTGGATGCTCGGGTCGGCGACCTGCTCGACCGAGACCTTGCCCTGGCCCTGCCAGGTGAGTGCTCGCATCAGTTTCTCCTCGAGAGGATCACCGCGACGTGCGGCGATCGGGTGGTGGGGATGGGGTGGTGGGGAGCGTGGCGCGGGGAGCCGCCGCGCGTCGGTTCGGCTCCCGGGTTCTCACAGCTCGGTCGTGGCGCTCTGGCCCTTCGGACGCTCGCCGCTGACGCGCGCCTTGACGATGCTCGCGAGCGCGGAGGCCTTGCCTCCGGGCTGGCCCCAGAACTGCGCGGACTCGCTGACGACGCGGACGAGACCGAGGTCCGGGTCGTCCTTGCCGCCGTCGTACCAAGCGGCGACGTCGTCGCCCCACAGCTCGTCGATCTTAGCGCGGTCGTCGACGAACTCGACGCGTCCCGCGACGGACAGCCACGAACCGAGATGCGCGAACGACAGGTTGACCTGCGGGTTGCTCTGCAGCGCCTGCGCCTGCTCGGTGCCGAGGCCGACGAAGAACCACACGTCGGCGTCGTCCGTCACCTCCTGCGGCGTCATCGGGTGGCTGTGCAGGGCCCCGTCGACTGCGATCGAGGTGAGCATGACGAAGCGCTCACCACGCATGATCTCGACGACCTGCTCCTGCGAGATGTCGGACTTCGGGGTTCCAGCAGACATGGTGCGTGCCTTTCGTCGGGGGTCTCGGATAATCGGGTGGTTGGGTTCAAATCTTCGGGTGGCACGACCCGGGGCCGCTCAACCCTCGGGTTCGAGGTTGCTGCGCGACGCGCGATCACCGAGCGTCGTGAGGAGCTTGACGAATCGTCCGGCCTTCGGTGCGAGCTTCGATCCGGGGACAGGCGTCGTCGCACCGGGAACGGGCCCGGGCAGCGCACGCCCCACGAGGCCCATGACGCGCGTCGTCACACCCGGCATGACGCCGTGGACGCGCGCGCCGAGCTTCGCGGCGGGCGTGAGGATGACGTACGGCTTGCCGGCGAGGACGCCGTCGACCATGCGTCGCGCGGCCTTCGTCGCGTCCATGCTGACGAACGGCAGCGACGCGGCGGGCGCAAACCACGCGTATTCGGCCTGCGCGTTGCCGTAGAACTGTGCGGCCGTGTGCGAGCCGGTGCGCATCAACCCCGGGGCGATGACGGTGGCGCTCACGCCCGTGCCGGCGAGCGACGCGGCGAGGCCCTCGGTGTAGCCGACGGCCGCGAACTTCGCCGTCGAGTACGCGAGCAGGTGCGGTGCGCTCAGCAGGCCGCCGATGGAGGTGACGACGCCGAAGCGTCCGCGCCCGCGTTCGCGCATGCCGGGGATGACGGCGTCGGAGAGGTTGATCGGCCCCCACGCCATGATGTTCATCGCGCCTTCGATGTGCTCGTGCGTCGTGTTCTCGGCGGGGCCGACCTCTATGACACCGGCGACGTGGATGGCGACGTCGATCGGGCCGTGCTCGCCCTCGACCTGGGCGACGGCTCGAGCCACCCCGTCGTGATCACTCACGTCCATGACGATCGTCGAGACGGCACTGCGCGCATGGCCGTGGGAGACAAGCGTGTCGGCGGCCTTCGCCAGGGCGTCGGCGGAGCGAGATGCGAGGACGACGCGGTGCCCGGCGTCGGCGAGGGCGGTGGCGACGAGAAAACCGAGCCCGCGCGAGGCTCCCGCGACGAGTGCCAAGGGCTTGTCTGACGAAGCCGATGCATTCTGGTTCGGCGAACTGACCGGGTGATCCGACTGGCTGCGCGACGTCTCCATGCGTTTCACCCTAGAGTCGATCCCTAATTTTTCCAATGGGTTTCGCCTCTCACACCGAGTCGTCACCCACACGGGTGCCCGCCGGCTCATGTCCCGTCAGCGCCCTGGGCCTCCCTGCGATTCTTGTCCACATCTGCGATTTTCGTCCACCTCCGTAGGGGCGTGGTGAGAGGGGATGCGGCGGCCTTACTCTCCGACATAGGGTCGAGAGGCCATGATCGAACGACCACCAGCATGAGGAGAGCCATGAGCGACAACGAGCGCACCACGAGCCCCGACACGCGCGGCACCGGAGACGAGCTGCACCAGGGGGTGACCGGTGGCAACGCCATGACGACGTCGCAGGGTATTCCGGTGACCGACGACCAGAACCAGCTGCGTGCGGGCGACCGCGGCCCGTCGCTGCTGCAGGACGCCGCGTTCCGCGACAAGATCATGCACTTCGACCACGAGCGCATCCCGGAGCGTGTCGTCCACGCCCGCGGCTACGGCGCGCACGGCGTGTTCGAGAGCTACGACGACCACAGCGACCTCACGGCCGCCTACCTGTTCGGCAAGAAGGGCCGTCAGACGGAGACGTTCGTTCGTTTCTCGACGGTCGCCGGCAACATGGGCTCCGCCGACCTCGCGCGCGACGTCCGTGGCTTCGCGACGAAGTTCTACACCGAGGAGGGTAACTGGGACCTCGTCGGCAACAACATCCCCGTCTTCTTCATCCAGGACGCGATCAAGTTCCCCGACCTCGTGCACTCGGTCAAGGAGGAGCAGGACCGCGGTTGGCCGCAGGCGGCGAGCGCGCATGACACGTTCTGGGACTTCATCTCCCTCATGCCCGAGTCGACGCACATGGCCCTGTGGGCGATGAGCGACCGCGCGATCCCGCGCAGCTTCCGCTTCATGGAGGGCTTCGGTGTTCACACCTTCCGCTTCGTGACGGCCGACGGCAAGAGCTCGTTCGTCAAGTTCCACTGGAAGCCCGTGCAGGGCATGCAGTCGGTGGTCTGGAACGAGGCCGTCAAGATCAACGGCGCCGACGCCGACTTCCACCGTCGTGACCTGTGGAACGCGATCCAGAGCGGCGACTTCCCCGAGTACGAGCTCGGTGTCCAGGTGTTCGACGACGCGTTCGCCGACAGCTTCGACTTCGACGTGCTCGACTCGACGAAGATCATCCCCGAGGAGATCGTCCCGATCCGCCCGCTCGGCAAGATGACGCTCAACCGCGTCGTCGACAACGTCTTCTCCGAGACGGAGCAGGTCGCGTTCATGACGCAGAACGTCGTGCCCGGCATCGACTTCACGAACGACCCGCTGCTGCAGGGCCGCAACTTCAGCTACCTCGACACGCAGCTGTCGCGCCTCGGCTCGACCAACCACACGCAGCTGCCCGTCAACGCGCCGAAGTGCCCCGTCGCGCACTTCCAGCGTGACGGTCACATGCAGTTCGCGCACCAGAGGGGCCGCGCCAACTACGAGCCGAACGGCTTCTCGGGTGACGACCGTGGCCCGCGCGCGCTGACGACGTTCCAGCCGGACACGTACCCGACGAAGGTCGAGGGTGAGGCGCGCCGTCTGCGTGCGGAGTCGTTCGCCGACCACTACAGCCAGGCCAATCAGTTCTGGAAGAGCCAGACGGAGGTCGAGCAGAAGCACATCGTCGACGCGTTCGCGTTCGAGCTCGGCAAGTGCGAGATCCCCGAGATCCGCACGCGCATGCTCGGCAACCTGCGCAACGTCGACGAGTCGCTCGCGCAGCGCGTCGCCGACGAGCTCGCGATGGAGCTGCCGGAGGCCTCGCCCGCGAAGGTGGCGCCGCGTCACGACCTGCCCGTCTCCGAGGCGCTGAGCATCGTGAAGAACGGACCCGACAGCTTCGCCGGCCGCAGGATCGGCGTCGTCGTCAGCGACGGAACCGACGCCGACCTGTTCGCTGCAGTGCGTTCGGCTGCCGAGGCCGAGGGCACGGTCGTCGAGGTCGTCGCGAAGGCTGTCGGCGGCGTCACGCTGTCGAACGGTGAGAAGCTCGCCGCCGATCACGCCATCGCCGGTGCGCCGTCGGTGCTGTTCGACGCCGTCGCGCTGCTGCCGTCGGCTGACGGTGCGGCGGCGCTCGGCAAGGTCGCCGAGGCTCGTGACTTCGTGACGGACGCCGTCGCGCACAACAAGTTCCTGGCCCTCGGCCCGGACGCGTCGGGTCTCATCGAAGCCGCGGGTGTGGCGTCGAAGAAGGACGACGGGTTCGTCGACGTCAGCGACGCGGCCGGCGCGAAGGGCTTCGTCGAGACGTGCCGTGCGCTGCGCTTCTGGAAGCGGGAGCTCTCCGCTTGAGCGAACCCTCTCGCGCGCTGTGCCGCCCCGATATCCCTGCTGGGGACATCGGGGCGGCGCTTGCCGCTGCCGGTGAATTCGCTTCCGCCGCAGCGGCGTTGGGCCGCGACAGCGCGGTGTATCTCGACACGCTCCGATCGCTCGGCGCCTCCGACCTGACGACGGCCCGCGTCATCGAACCGCACCTCGATGCGCTTGCGATCCTCGCCGAGGCGGGGGTTGCGCCGGGCGACGTGCTGCCCGGCGGTGGGGACGGCGCCTGGGGCGTGTTCGCGGCGCGGGCGCCGGGCCTCGCCGCGCGTCGCGAGGGTGACGGCTGGATGCTCGACGGGGTGAAGCCGTGGTGCTCGCTCGGTGAGCAGTTGTCGCATGCGCTCGTGACGGCCGGTACGCCTGAAGGACAGCGGTTGTTCGCCGTCGACCTCACGGATGCGCGGGTGCGTGGCGCCGAGGAGCCTTGGGTGTCGCGTGGGCTCGTCGCGATCCGTTCGACGTCGCTGACATTCGACGCGATGCCCGCGACGCCCGTCGGGGAGCCAGGTTTCTACCTCGGCCGTGACGGTTTCGCGTGGGGTGGCATCGGTGTCGCCGCCGTCTGGGCGGGCGGCGTGGACGGCCTCGTCACAGCGGTTCGTGCGGCTGCGGGGCGGCGTGAACCCGATCAGATCGCGCTCATGCATCTGGGCCGGCTCGAGGTCATCACGTATCTGCTCGACGCGGTACTCGCCGACGCAGCCCGCGCGATCGACGGTGGAAACGCCTGCGGTGCAGCGGGTCTCGCGTTGTCGTCGCGCGTGCGAGCAGTCGTCGCCGATGCGGCGGAGCAGGCGCTGACGATCTGTGGCCACGCGCTCGGCCCCGGCCCGTTGACGAGCGACGAGACCCACGCGCGGCGCGTTGCCGACCTCGGTGTCTATGTGCGCCAGCACCACGCCGAACGCGACCTCGCCGCGATCGGCGCCGCCACGCTGGAGCGTCACTGATGCGCGGGATGCCCGCCGCGCCGGCCTCGTGGTCGTCGCGGGAGCCCGGCACGAGCGAACGCACGTGGTTGCGAGGGACGCCATGGGCGTCGCTTGGCCACCTCGACGTCGAAGCCCTCGCTGCCCGGTACAGCCGCGTCGTCGTCGTCGCGGCTCACCCCGACGACGAGACACTCGCCGTCGGCGCATTGCTGGCGATGCTCGCGGACGCGGGGTTGCCCGTAGACGTCGCCCTCGTCACCGACGGCGAGGGATCGCACTCTGCGGCAACGGGACTGACATTCGAGGTCGTCCGCGAAGTCCGTCGTCGCGAGTTCGACGACGCTCTCGGTGTGCTGCTCGGCGGTGCGCTCGGGCGGGTTGAGCGCCTTGCGCTACCTGACGGCCGCGTCGCTGACCACCGTGCCGAGCTGGCCGCTGCGCTGGAGCGCGTCGTGCGGGTAACTGCGGCGGAGGCATCCACGGTGTCGGACCAGTCGCCCTCGAGAGCGGTCGGCTGCGATGACGCAGCCGCCGATGTGACCTCGACGGTGACGCCGTCGATGACGCCGGTGCGTGGGTCGGGAACTGAGCGGGTGCTCGTCGTCGCCCCGGCGGAGGCCGATGCGCACATCGACCACGACACGTGCGGAGCCGTGGCGCGTGACGTCGCGGCGCAGCTCGGGGCGGCGTGCGTCAGCTATCCGTTGTGGTGGTGGCACTGGGGCGATCCATCGTCGGTCGCCGAAACGGTCTGGGAGAGCAGTGTTCTCGCTGTCCCCGACGTCGCCTCGCTCCAGCGCAAACGCGCAGCCATCGCGGCGTACTCGTCACAGATCGGGACGTTCGCGCGCCCCGCAGCCGAGCCTGCGATGCTCGACGCCGGCGTCCTCGCCCACTTCGAACGTCTCGTCGAGACACTCTTCGACCCCGATGGCGCGCTGCCCCGCGTCGCCTCGTTCGATGACGGCCGCACGCCGGCGGCATCCTTCGACGCGATGTTCGAGGGCAGCGACGACCCGTGGGGTGTCGAGACGCGCTGGTACGAGCGGCGTCGCCGTGCCCTCATCGAGGCGATGCTGCCTGACGAGCATCTCGGGCGCGTGCTCGATCTCGGATGCTCCACGGGCGCCCTGACGCAGGCGCTCGCCGAGCGCGCCGACGGCGTGGTCGCGGTCGACGGGAGCGCCCAGGCGCTGGCGCGCGCTCGTCGACGTGACGTCGACGGCGTCGACTGGCGCCACGCCGAACTGCCTTCTGTGCTCGATGAACTCGCCGACGAAGGGCAGCGGTTCGACACCGTCGTGCTGAGCGAGATCGGCTACTTCCTCGACGGCGCGACGCTGCTGGCGACCCTTGCCGGCATCGACGCACTGCTGCGCGATGACGGTGTCGTCGTCGTGGCGAACTGGCTGCACCCGACGCGTGACATCCCCCTCGACGGGCGTCTCGTCGATGAGCAGGTGCGCCTCGTGTGGCCGACGCTCGCGCGTTACGAAGACGACGACGTCGCCATCGTGGTCGCTCGCCCGAGCAACGGCGATGCCGCAACCGCCGCATCGGCCCCCGTGTCGCGCAACACCCGCGGTGTCCTGCGAATCCCGTCCACATCGGCGAACCCCGTCCACATCGGCGATTTTCGTCCACATTCGTCGGCTGACGGCGAGCGCGGCATCGGCGCCGTCAGCGGCGAAAGTGCCGGAGATGACGTCGAAGGAGACGCCTCATGACAACGCCTGCCGTCGAGGCGACGCCTCGCAACCTGCACTACGGCGAGTTCTACGGTCTCGCCGACCCCGTGCCGACGGCCGATCCTGACGGCCGCCCGGTGCTCGTCGTCCACGGCAACTGCCAGGCGGAGTCGCTGCGCGTACTTCTCGACGGTCGGTACGGCGATCGCATCCGCACGATCCGCCTCGTCCCGGCGCACGAACTGGTCGCCGATGACGTGCCGCACCTGCATCGCACCCTCGCGCAGGCCCACTACCTCGTCACGCAACCCGTCGCCCCCGGGTATCGCGGCCTGCCCGTCGGCACGGAAGAACTGCTCACGGCGGCGCCGCACGTCAGGTCGACGATCGTGCCCGTCATGCGGTGGGCGGGGCTGCACCCGGCGCAGGTCATCGTCCGCACGCCCGCGGGCGAGCCGCCGATCGTGCCGTACCACGATCTGCGCGTCATCGCGGCGTGCCGCCGAGCGGGTGACCACGCGGCTCGTGTGACGAGCGCCGACCTGCCGCAGCTCGACGAGCGCGCCGTCGCTGCCCTGCGCGACGCATCCCTCGCTGAGCTGACGCGGCGCATCGAGGCGCACGGCGCCGTCGACATTCGTGATGCCCTCGCGCGCCCTGGACGCCGCAGCGTCCACGTCATCAACCACCCGACGAACGACGTCCTCGTCGAGGTCGCCGACCGCATCGCGGCCGCCCTCGACCTCGGCGCACCCCGCGAGTACGACCCTGGCCGGTCGCTGCTCGGCGCCCTCGTCGCGCCGATGGACGAGCGCGCCGCCGCGCTCGCGCAGGTGCCGATGAGCGATGACGACGTCGCCCGCGTGTGGCAGGTGCGCGGTCAGGCGGTGGGCGAGGACGAGCTCGTCGCCGCCCACGCCGCGTGGTACGCCGAGCACCCGCAGGCACTCGCGGACGCGGTGCGTCGACATGCGACGTTGCTCGAGATCGTGGACGGTGACGTGTGAGCGCCGCACCGAGCGGCGATGCGTTCGAACATCCGACGGACGTCAAGATGACGAGAAGCCCCGTCGCACATGACAATACGAGGATGACGACGACGCGCCCGGCGAGCACTGCCGCTGAGGACCCCCGCAGCGCGCACGTTGCATCGGGTGATGCGGCTGAAACCGTCGACCACCTCCTGCTCGGCCCGCCCGAGCACGGGGTGACGCGCCACGGGGCGGCTCTCGCCGGTGCGCGCCGCACGTCGATGCTCGACGTGGGGACCGGCGCGCATGACCTCGCGGCGTACCTCGCGGGCGATGCGGGGCCCGTGCATGTTCACCTCACCGACGCGCTGCTCGGCGCCGACCACCGGGCGATCGAAGCCGGGGTGCGCGCGATCGAGGGCGCCGCGCGGCCCGTGCACGTCACGCTTCACGACATTCCGCAGCCCGCCGAGGGGCAGGCGCGCTACGAACGTCGCGCTGCGCTGTATGCGCGCATCGTCGCGGCCGCCGCGTCTGTTCAGGTGTGCAGCGAGGCCGAGCGCGCGATGCTGGGTGACGTCGTCGCGGCGCATGCCGGTGACGCTGACAGCGCCGCTCGGGGTTTCGGCGACGCCGATGTCGCTGGCGTCGGTGTCGTCACGTTGCCGGTCGATGCGCGAGCGAGTGCAACCGCGGCGGGCGACGCGGTGCTCGCCCTGGGCGATGACGCGCCCGTCGGCGTCCTCGGGTTCGTCCATCCGGGCAAGGATCCGCAGTTGGCGCTCGATGTTGCCGCGGCGCTGGGTCGCGACGTCGTCATGCTCGGCGCGGTGGTCGAGGGGCACGAGGACTTCGTCGATGACTTGCGCCGCGCCGCGAACGCGCGCGGAATCGAACTGCGCGTTCTCGGGCACCTGAGCGAGGACGAGATGGACGCCGCGATCGCGACGATCGCCGTGCCGCTCGCGGCCTACCGTCACATCTCCGCGTCGGGTTCGATCGGCCGATGGATCGCCGCCGGTCGCCGGCCGATCACGCTGGCGACGCCGTGGGTCACCGAACTGTCGACGGCGGCACCCGGTTCGGTGACGGTCGTCGAACCTTCTACTGATGCAGGCGAATCGGGCGATCGTGATGGTGTGATCGATGTGCTCGTCGATGCCGCCCGGACGGCGCTGAGCGACCCGATGGTGACCGTGACGAACCCGTCGCATCCCGGCTCGCTCACGACGCCGGACGCCGCGCGTCGCCAGACCGAACTGCTCGCCGCGCACCTGCCGCCCCTGGGTGGTGTCGGGTGAGCGCGAACGCTCGCGCGGGCGAGCAAGGGGCTGACCTGAGCGTGGGTGACGGACGCGACGTCGACGTCGTCGTCACGCATTTCGAGGACCCGCAGCGTCTGCGATGGGTTCTGGATTCCCTGGCGGCGCAGGATGATTCGTCGCTGCGCCTCCACGTCGTCGTCGCGGATGACGGTTCGGCCACCCCGCCGAGCGTCCCCGACGGCGTCACGCTCCTGCGACAGGCGAACGAGGGCTTCCGCGCCGCGGCGGTGCGCAATCTCGGCGCGCGCGCCGGGTCGTCACCGGTCGTCCTCTTCCTCGACGGCGACACCGTGCCGACGCCCGGCTACTGTGCCGCGATGGTCGACGCCTTGCGAGAGGCGTCGCGCGAGGCGCCGGGCGCCGGCGCCCTCGTCGTCGGAGCCCGTCGGCATGCCGATCTCAGTGCCGTCGCCGCGCGGGGTGACGACGTCGTGTCCTGGTGTGCGGCAACCGATCCCGAGGCGCCGGCCGACGGTGACGTCCTCGCCGCACCCCAGTGGCTGCGCGACGGCTATACGCGCACGAACGACCTGCGTGACGCCGGCGACGGCGACTGGCGACTCGTCATCAGCGCCGTCATGGGCATGACGCGCGACGCGTTCGAACGACTCGACGGGTTCGACGAGAGCCTCGTCGGGTACGGCGGCGAAGACTGGGATCTCGCCTATCGCGCCTGGAACACCGGCGTCGCCCTGCGTCATGCGCCGGCCGCGGTGGCCTGGCACGACGGCCCCGACGCGGGGGAGCGAGCCGATCTCGCGCAGCTCAAGGAGGGCGAGCAGCTCGCGCTCGCTGCCCGCATTCCACAGCCAGACGTGCGGGGGCGCCACGGTATCTGGCGCGCCCCGCGCGTCGTCGTGTTCTGGCGGCCGGCGCGAACGGTGGCACCGAGCGGCGAGTACGCCGCCCTCGAGTCGTGGCTCGCGCTCGCGGACGTCGGGATCTGGTGCGGTGAACACCGTCCCGACGTGCTCGCCGATGACTCTCGCGTGTGCGCCGGCGAACCGTCCGACGACGTTCTGCAGCGCGCTGAGTTCATCGTCGACGTCATGCAGCCGTGCGTTCTGCGCGATGCCGAGGGTCTGCTCGCAGCGTGCGACGGCGCGCCATGGGTGGGCGGCGTCGTGACGGCGGCGCGCACCCGTCATCGGACGAATGTGGACGAAAATCGCAGAAATGACAGGGTCGCTGGGCCGGTCGAATCGTCCGCGGATGCGTCACCGATCGTCGACACCGTGCCCGCAGACGGGCCCCTCGACCTCGAGGCCTGGGGCCGACGGAGGTGGTCATGAGCGAGCGCACCTATCCGTGCGTGACACGTGCGCTCACTCGCAGCCGTGACGGTTCGCCTCGCCCTGCTCTCGCCGGCGCCACCGTCATCGTGCCTGCGCGTGACGAAGAGCAGGCGCTTGCGCACTGCCTCACGGCGCTCGAACGAGCGCTCGTCGAGGTTGCTCATCTCGCGCCGGCGATGACGTTACGTGCGTGCATCGTCCTCGACACGTGCACCGACGACAGCGAGGCCATCGTGCGTGCCTTCGCGGGCGCCGCGGCGCACCGCGGGCAGTTCAGCGTGGAGCCGCTCGTCGTCACGGCGGGGAGCGTCGGGCGAGCGCGTGCCGCGGGAGTGCGCTGCGCGCTCGAATGGGCGGAACGTGACGGCATTGATGCCGACGCGCTGTGGCTCGCGTCGACCGACGCCGACACGCACGTCCCGCCGCACTGGCTGAGCGCCCACATCGCGACGGCCAACGCCGGCGCCGACGCGTACGTCGGCACCGTCGAACCGGACGCGGCTCTCACCGGCGCGCGGCGCGCAGAGTGGATGGAACGACACCATCTGCGGGAGGGGCATCCTCACGTGCACGGCGCGAATCTCGGTGTGCGCGCCTCTGCGTACCTGCGGGTCGGCGGGTTCGCGCCGCTGTCGCTGCACGAGGACGTAGACCTCGTCGAGCGGCTGCGCGCCGAGGACGAGCGCCTCGTGCGGGCGGCCGATGACGCGCGCGTCGTCACGTCGAGCCGTCTCGACGGGCGAGCTGTCGGCGGGTTCGCGACGTATCTGGCCAACCTGCGAGGAGGAGTCGCATGACGTCGCTGCGCATCGCCGTGCTCGCCACGAACCGCAACCCGTTGAGCGAGCCGTTCGCCGGCGGCCAGGAATCGC
Source organism: Dermacoccus sp. Ellin185 (assembly GCF_000152185.1). NCBI lineage: Bacteria > Bacillati > Actinomycetota > Actinomycetes > Micrococcales > Dermacoccaceae > Dermacoccus > Dermacoccus sp. Ellin185. The sequence goes on from NZ_AEIQ01000104.1 coordinate 18,534, forward strand.
TGACGGCGGCGCTCGTCGCCGGGTTCCGTCGGCGCGGCCACCACGTCGTGCTGTTCGCGGCCGAGGGGACGCCGGCCGACGTGGCCGACGAGGTCGTGACGTACCCGGCGCTGCCGCCGTTCTCGGCGGTTGCCGCGCTCGACCCGCAGCTGCCGGAGAAGCCGTTTCTCGACGACCATCACGCGTTCACGTTCGCGGCCGCCGAACTGGCGCGCCGGGATCGTGCCGGTGAGCTCGACGTCGTCGCCAACCACAGCCTGCACCACCTGCCGATGTCGCTGTCGCGCGCCTACGACGCGCCGGTCGTCACGACGTTGCACACGCCGCCGTTTCCGTGGATGGAGCTCGGCGCTGCCCTCGCCTCGCCGGCGTCGCGGTTCGTCGCGGTGTCGAAAGCCCTCGCGGCGCAGTGGTCGACGGTGACGCGGCAGGTCGTGGCGAACGGTGTCGACGAGTCGCGTTTCGTCCTCGGGCCGGGTGCTGCCGACGGCCGTCTCGCCTGGGTCGGTCGGATCACGCCGGAGAAGGCGCCGCATCTCGCGATCGATGCGGCGCGGATGGCCGGGCGACGGCTGGCTCTTGTCGGGCCGGTCAGCGATGCCGCGTACTTCGAGGCGGAGATCGCGCCGCGGCTCGGGGGTGACGTCGAGCATCTCGGCGCGGTGCGGCCGCAGGAGGTGGCGAAGGTCGTCGGGCGGAGCGACGCGTTGTTCGTCACACCGGCATGGGATGAGCCGTTCGGCCTCGTCGCCGTCGAGGGCGCGATGTGCGGGACGCCTGTCATCGCCCTCGCACGAGGTGGTCTCGTCGAGGTGGTGCGACCGGACATGGGTGTCCTCGTCGACGTGTCGACGAATCCGGTCGTGGATTCGTCTGAGCTCCCGGCAGGAGCCGTGATGGCGGCGCCCGACGACGTGCTGGTCGCCCGACTGGCCTCTGCCGTCACCGAAGTCGACGCTCTCGAGCGCGCGGCGGTGCGCGAGTGCGCCGTCCGCCATTTCTCTCTCGATGCCTGCATCGACGGGCATCTCGCGGTGCTGACGGAGGCGGTTGACGCGGCGCGCCGTTCGCAGCCTGGATCGGGCGCGCGATCCGTCGAACGTCACACACCGCTGGACCCGCTCCCGAGCGACGCCGACGCGCGGCGGCTCGTCATCCGTGAGGACATGAAGCCTCCAGCCGGGGTTCGTCCGGGGGTGAGCGCGCCGAACGGCATGGGCAGTGACGTTGCGGACCGTCCGTTGCTCCCGGGGAGCCTTTCGGGCGACAGCGTCTCAGGCGGCGCCCAACCGGACGCGACAGGGGCGATGTCGTGATGCGCATCGGTTATTACGTGCACCATCACGGGCGGGGGCACGCGACGCGGGCGGGCGTCATCGGTGCCGAACTGACGCGGCGCGGGCACGTCATCACCTATCTCGGCAGCGGCGCACTGCCCGACGGGGATCAGGTCGCGCTCGCGTCGGATGCCGATGAAGCGGATGCACCGTTCGTCGACCCCGATGCGGGTGGGCGTCTGCACTGGGCTCCGCTCGGCGGTGGCTACGCCGAGCGTTCGGCGCAGATCGCGGCGTGGGTGACGCAGGCGCGCCCGGACGTCGTCGTCGTCGACGTCTCCGTCGAGGTGAGCGCTCTCGTGCGGCTGCTCGGCGTCCCCGTCGTCGTCGTGGCTCAGCCCGGGCGACGCGACGACGCACCGCATGCGCTGGCGTTCGACCTGGCGGCGGCTGTGCTGGCGCCCTGGCCGGCGCGGCTCGTCGTCGCGCCGCACCTCGAACGCCATCGCGACAAGACGGTCGAAGTCGGTGGCCTGTCGCGCTTCGCGGGTCATGCTGCGGGGCCGAACGCTGCGGGCGGTGGTTCGTCGGCATGTGCCTCCCCGAACTCCTCGGAAAGTGTTGCGTCGGGCCCGCGGGCGGACGGTTCCCGCGATGCCGGCGGCTGCGGCGTCGCGGCGGACGTCTCGCAGAGCACTGCACCGGGCGCCGGATCCGGCGGTGCAGCAATAGACGCTGCGGGAGGCCCTTCGCTGGGCGCACGGCGAGGCAGCGATTCTGACGGTGCTGCGGTGAACGTTCCGGAGGGCCTTTCGGCGGGCATGCCGAGAGGGGCCTTCTCGGACGCGACGTCGCGGGGCGCCCAAGAGATACCAAGGTTGCGTGGTGTGCTCCTCGTCGGCGGCGAGGGCTGGGACGACGCTGAGCTTCCGGGCGCCGTCGAACGCGCTGTGCCGCAGGTCCATTGGCGGACGCCCGACGCCGACCACCCCGTCGAGGTTCTGCTCGCGACGGCTGACGTCGTCGTCACCCACGCGGGGCAGAACGCTCTTGCGGACGTCGCTGCCTTCGGTGTTCCTGCCGTCGTCGTGCCGCAGGAGCGTCCGTTCGACGAGCAGGCCGACATGGCTCGTGCTCTTGACGACGCCGGCATCGCGCGCGGGCTGACTCTGGGTGCGACCGCTGACGAGGTCGCTGCCGGCATCCGTGAACTCCTCGCCGGAGGCGACGAGCGATCGACAGGACGTGCGTGGGCGCGCTGGTGCGTCGACGGCGCTGTTGACCGCGCGGCTGACGTCATCGAGGCCGCTGCGCGCGGGGGCGTCGCTGACCTAGCTGCTGGAACTGACGCCGACGATCTGGGAGGTGCTGTGCGTGGGAGCAGGCACGGCATCGACGATGTTGCGCGCGCAGGTGTCGCAGAGCGAGGCGTCCGCGAAGCCGGGGGCGTTGCGCGTGGAGTCGAGGGCGGCTCCGGCTGGCCAGCCGCTACTGGCGCCGAGGCGCCCGCACTCGGAGATGGGACGCTGCAGTGATGACCGACATGGGGTCGGGCCGGAGGCTGCCCGTCGCCGTCGTCACTCCGGTGCGGGGGCGTCTCGAGCACCTCGTCAATCAGCGACGGTTCCTCGACGAGGTGGCGCCCGACGTGCGACACGTCATCGTCGCCGTCGACATGCCTGATCTGGGTGACGACCTGCGCGCGGCGGGCGTCATGGGTGAGAGCGTCAGCATCGTGCCCCTCGACGATCACCCGCTGGGCATGCCGACCGCGCGGGCCCGCAACGTCGGCGCGACGGCGGCACTCGATGATGGCGCGGAACTCATCGTCTTCCTCGATGTCGACTGCGTCCCCCTGCCCGGTTTCGTCGATGCGTCGCGTGACGCGCAGCGTCAGCTCGATGCTCGCGGCGAGCGTGCGGTGCTCAACGGCATCGTCACGTATCTGGGGGAGGACGATCGTCTCGACGGTGAATTCCCGGCGGCTGCAAGACGTTTCGTCGCTCCGCATGCTGCGCGCCCCGCGCCGTCGTCGGGTGCGGTCGAGGTCGACGACGACCATCGTCTCCTGTGGTCGCTCGCGTTTGCGCTCGATGCCGACGCCTGGCGCGCGTGCGGCGGTTTCGACGAGCGGTACGTCGGGTATGGCGCGGAGGACACCGACTTCGGCATGCGAGCCCGTGACGCGGGCCTGCGGATGGCGTGGGTCGGCGGCGCGCACGCGTTGCATCAGTGGCATCCGAGCGCGAACCCGCCGCGCCATCACGTCGTCGACATCGTGCGCAACGCGAACCTCTACCGCGAGCGGTGGGGCACCTGGCCGATGGAGGGCTGGTTGCAGGCGTTCGCCGACGAAGGCCTCGTCGAGTGGACCCCTACGTCGTTGTCCCTGGCGTCGCCGCATTGAGCCTTGCGGTGTGCCCGAATGTGGACCGGATTCGCAGGAGTGTCCGAGAATCGCGAATGTGGACGAAAATCGCAGTCGTACACGGCGTTCCGGGGCCATCCTGCGATCTACGTCCCCATCTGCGAATCCCGTCCACATTCGTACCGCGGGGTGACGCATCGCCACCGAGACCAAGAGCGCGGACGGGCCGACTACGCGCCGTCGCCGCCGCTGCGCGGGGAGGCCTCAGCCTGGGCGCTTTCATCGACGCGGATGCGGCTGTACATGAACATGTCCTTGCGCGAATCGCCCACCTGCTGCCAGGAACGCAGCAGTCCTTCGCGTTCGAAACCACAGGCCTCGGCGCAACGCCATGACGCCTCATTCCACGGCTCGACGTAGAGCTCGAGGCGGGCCACGTCTTCGAGCGTCTCGGCCCAACCGCTCAGGATGGCGAGTGCGCGCTTCGCGTAGCCGCGTCCCCGGAACGCCGGCGCAGCCAGTACCCCGTCGAGGCACGCCCCTGGTGGATGGAGCTGAGCCACAGGCCGATGTTGCCGATGCACTGATCGTGCTGGTCGGTGATGGCGAAGGAGTACCCGGCGCCGGTCCGTAGTCGCTCGTGCTGACGCGCTATGTAACTCAGCGCGTCGTCATGGGAACCGCTCGCGGGGACGGTCGTGAGGAGGGGAATCAGCGGGTCGCGGGCAACGCTGCGAACCAGATCCTCGTCATCGTTCACGAAAGCGCGAAGCGTGACACGTCCGTCCCCCAGGTTCGGCAGTTCGGCGGGGAGCATGGTCTCACTCTCCCTCCATCGGCGATCAGCGGCAACCGGGTGACATGCCGAAGGCTCAGGATGCGCGGTCAGGGGGTGAGTCTCGCGATACGGTCGAGAAGTTGCCTCGCGGTCTCCGTCCGTGCTACACATCGCCTGAGCGTTATCGCCCCGATGATCGGAACCTCGAATGTTCTCGCTCGAATCGCCACTGCAGACCGACGCATGGGCCAAGGTCCAACGCAAGCTCGGCAAGCCGACGTCGACACTGCAGGGAGACGGGTGGTCGGCACTGTGCGTCGAGGAGAAGCGCGCGGTCGGCTCCTACCTGTACGTGCCGTACGGGCCGATCTGCCGTGACGCGGGCGCACTCGACGACGCCTTGCGCGCCATCCACGCCCATGCTCGTCGACGGCGAGCCTGGTGGGTTCGCGTCGAGCCGCGCAGCAGCGAACGCGAGGCCCTCTGGTCGGACCTGCCGCTGTGGCGGGACGTGCTCGAGGCAAACAGATTCCACCCGGCGCTGCACGATCATCAACCGAAGCACACTCGCCTCATCGACCTGACTGCGGGCCCGGACGCCATCCTCGCCGCGGCGACGGGCAGCATCCGCACGATTCACCGCAACCACGCGAAGAAGGGCCTGGAGGTGCGGACGAGCCGCAACCCGGACGACGTCACCATCCTCGCCGCGTTCCTGTCGCAGGCTGCGGGGCACAAGCACATTGTCGCCCGCTCGGCCAGCTACCTGCATGCGGTGGCTTCCGCGATGATGCCGGTGGACGCGGCGACCCTCTACTCGACGTGGAAGGACGGCGCCCCGCTGTGCGCCACCCTCGTCTACGACAGCCCCACCCAGCGGCTCTTCGCCCACGCCGCGATGCCCGTGGAGCATCGAAAACTGCGTCCGAACCAGCCCCTCATCACGCGCGCGCTGCTCGACGCCCACGACGCAGGCATTCGGACCGCTGACCTGTTCGGGCTCGCACCACCGGACGAGCCGAACCATCCCTGGGCGGGATTCAGCGCCTTCAAGCGTTCCTTCGGTGGCGAGGACGTCACCCACCTCGGCACCTGGGAACGCGACATCGTGCCCGGAGCGCGACGTGCCCTCGAAGCCCGCGAGCATCTCGCGGAACGTCGTCAGACGCAGCGGGCTCGAGGCCCGGAGGCCACCGCGGACTCGTCGGCGCCCGTGGCGAGCACCGTGGCGACGACGGCGTCAGCGGAGAACAGCTCGGTGCCGCACTGACGATTGGCCGACGGGTCAACGGCGCGACTGGGGCGTCGTAGGGTCCGCGGGGGGGCGACGGGGCAGCGGTGGTGACCACGACATCGCCGATGTGACAAGGATTCGCAGACCGGGACGCGGCTCGCAGAGGTGGACGAAGATCGCGAATTTCGTGCACATTCAGGCACACGACGTATGTCGCTCACAGACGCGCCAGGGGCGACGTCGCTTCAACGAGTGGGAATGCTGGCGCGGTAGATCTCGGAGTGAACGCGTGCTCCGGCATCGCGTTCGTCGCGGCGTGCGGCGACGTCGGCCGGGGCAGCGCGCCCTTGGTCGACGGCGACCAGGATCGTGTCGGCAAGCCTGCGAGCGTCGACGGTGGCGTCCTCACTCGCGGCCGCACCGTCCTCGGCCTCATCGCCCCGGCCCGCGAGATCGTAGAGGACGGGCGCGTGCTGTTCGCCGTAGAACCCGACGTTCGGTGCCACGACGCGCACGCCGAGGTCGTGACACATCTCGATCCACCCCGAGTGGGTGCCCCAGACGTTCGCCATGACGCTGACGTCGAGGCCGCCGACGAACGCGAACAGCGTCGCGTCATCCATCGGCTCGTGCAGGACGAGCGTGATGGCGCCGCGCGCCGCCAGCGCCTCGGCGCGCTCGACGACGCAGGCGTCGTGACCGCGATCGGTTGGGTCCGCCACGGCGCGGTGCATCGTCACGACGATCTCGACGTCAGGCCGCTCATCGGCGACGAGGGCGAGCGCGTCGAGCGCTCCCGCTGCGTCTACGTTCGTGCGAAGACTCTTGAGGTGCAAGCCGATTCGCCGACGATCATTTCGCGCGGGCGCCGCTGTGCTGTCGTCGCTCGACCGCGCGTCGGCGCGGTTCGTCCGAGAGGAAGTGTCATCGAGCAGGAGCGCGGCCATGACGTCCAGCGGCACGATGTGCGGGTGGCGCACGACGACGGCGTCGCGACCCCAGCGAGCCTGGATCGCATCAGCCGCGCCCTGCGTCAGCGTGATGACGGCGTCAGCCGCCGGCACGAGCGCGTCGAGTCGGCTGAGCTGCGCCGCCGGGTCCTTGATGTGCGGGTTGCGCAGGTCGTGCACCGTGACGACGACGCCCTTGCCCAGCTCGTGCGCCACGTCGACGACCTCGCGCAGGTGCTCAGGGCTGAACGACTCGAACCCGAAGTGGACGTGCAGCACGTCGAACTCGCCGGCATGCTCGCGTAGCCAGGCCGGATCGAGGATGCGCGGCGGCCACCAGCGCGTCGAGCCGTCGTCAGCGATGACGGGCGGGTCGGGCAGGCGGATCACCTCGTCGCACCCGTCGCCTGGTGTCTCGCCGGTCGGGGAGAGGTGCGCGACGTAGGGGTGATCGGCCGGAACCGACGCGACACGAATCATGGCTTCTCCTGGACGCGATCTCATCGGCTACGACACTGAGCACGACACAGTGAACGCGACCGAGGGCGGGCGCCGTCACCCTACCCGCAGGCTCGCCCGTTGACGGATCATCGTTGCCCGGATTCGCGTCATGTTCGACGCCAATCCGGGCAACGATCGTCCCTCGGCCTGACAAGTGCATCGCGCATCTGCAGTCAGACGGTGCCGCCGACATGAGCCAGGCCCCGGGGAGGCGGCGCGAGGCAGCCCCGTCTTCATCGGCTCGGGCATGTCGGACGTGCTCCGGTGGACACGCGGCGGCGTGGGCCGTCACAGTGGGCGGGTGAGTGAACCCGAGCGCACCCCGGACGGTCGGTACATCGTCGTGAACGGTCGACGCTGGCGCGCGTCCGACCCCGGCATCCCGCCGAAGCTGCGGCAAGAACTCGTCGACGAACTGATGGCCGCCCGTCGCCTCGTGCGCACGGACGCCGAGCACGCCCGACCGCGCGTGCAGGAGGCCAAGATCGCTCTCGGCGAACGGGGCTACGAATGGTGGACTACTCCGTCCGACGACGAACGCGACGTCCGCATCGAAGCGACGATCCGTGCGCTGCTGCGTCATCGCGCCGGCAAGAGCATCTGCCCCAGCGACGTCGCGCGCGTGGTCGGCAGCGGCGCGCACACTGACATCCATGGCGGCGGTATTTCGAAGGCGAGTGGCCACGAGACGGCGACCCAAGTCGGAGGCGAGTCGACCACTACCGGGGGCAGCGATGCGACGAACGGCGATGACGGGTGGCGCGACCTCATGCCCGCCGTCCGCGCCGTGGCGCATCGAATGCGAGCGGCCGGCGAGGTGCTCGTCACCCAGAAGGGCAAGGCCGTCGACGAGACAGCTCGCGGGCCCGTCAGGATCATCTTTGCCGACGGTGGCGCTGACGATGACATTCGTGGTGACGCTGGGGAGCGCCCCACGTCGTGATGTTCCCCGACATCGCGGCGCTGCCGACGCGATGTCGGGCGAAAATCGCTGACGCTCAGTCTGACGACGGGCGTATCACTCGAGATCCGCCGCGACCGTCCCCCGACGCCGCCCTGAGTGCCAGCCTGGCACCACAGGTTGACATCCACCGTAGATCGCAGCGGGGGGACACCCATGTCAAGGGCGTCGGGCGGCCGATCTCACTACACGACGTGCGGCAGGACGAACAGCATGAGCATCGACCACGTCAGGTGCGTGACGATCGGCCCCGCGAGCGAGCCCGACTGCTGACGCAGGACGGCGACGACGAAGCCGAGCATCGCCGCGGCGAGTGCGAGCAGCGGAATGCCGGTCAGGGCCGTGACGGCGGTGTAGGCGACGGTCGTCCACAGCACGCGCTTCCTCGGCGACAGCACGCGCCAGAGCCCGTCTCGGTAGAACACCTCCTCGGCGATGCCGTTGACGGCCGTCGTCAGTGCGACGATCGGCAGGCTGCCCTTGCGGGCATGGTCGAGCAGGTGCGAGACGGGGTCGCGCAGCGCCGGGATGAAGCGCACGAGAAACGCGCCGACGACGAACAACAGCGCCAACGCGATGCCGATGCCGAACGCCTCGAGCAGTTCGCGTCCGTCAGCGCGCCAGCGCAGCCTGGTCGCGCCGACCCGGCCGGCCGCGAAGATCCCCGCTCCGTAGATGACGGCGACGAGGAACGTCGCCGGGTAGAACAGGGCCTGCCCCGGCTCGAGATTGAGCGACCACGACAGTGCGACGGCGGCCGCGACGCCCGTCGCGCCGATGATGACCCGCGTCGCCCCGAGACGATGCTCGGGCACGGGATCGGTTGCGGCGTCACGTAGTTCGACGTCGCGTGCCCCTGCGAGCGCGGCGCCGAAGACGTGGCGAGGTGAGCGGTGCGATGTCGCCATCAGCGTCCCGGGTTGCGACGGGCGATGACGGCGCTGAGGACGGTGGCGAACCCCGTCCACGCCGCGTACGGCGCGAGCACGACGCCCTTCTCCGGCGAGGCCTTGTGCGCGCGGCGCACGAGGTCGGCCGAGCTGGCGGCGAGCACCGCAGCCTCCAGCACCGCCGGACGCAGCTTCTTCGCGGCGAAGAACGTGCCGTTCCAGCCGACGTTGAGGGCCAGGTTCGCGGCGAGCGCCGCGATGTACGCCCGCTGTTCCTTGGTGCGGCCCGTCTCGGCGAGGTCGGCGATCGTCAGGCTCGAGATGAGCGCGAGGTCGGTGTAGAGCGCGCTCCACACGATCGGGAACGCGGCGGGCGGCGGCTGGATCGCCGGCTTGCGCAGCGTGCGGTACCACGCCGACTTCGGGTCGGTCAGCAGCGAGCCGGCGACGGCGGTCGCGGCGACGGCGGCGGACGTCAGCCCGAGCGTGCGTACCCAGCGCGAGGTGTCGAGGTCCTTCACGGCCGCGCGCACGGCATCCTCGAACGTCGTGTGACCGCCCGGAGGTGCGCCGACGAGGTCGTCGAGGTCGCGTTCGTGGACGACGGTGTCGTGCTGCAGGCTGCCGATGAGCGGCGCCGCCAGGCTGCTGGAGACGGGCGTCACGAGGCCGATCCAGTGCCCGGCGAGTCCGGCCGTCGTCACCGGCGCGGTGCCCACGATGCGCGGCAGCCAGCGCTTCGTCGCCTTCGCGTAGCGCTTCATCATGTCGCCGTACGGCATCGGTTCGGGGCCGCCGATGTCGAAGGTGCGGCTGACGTCGGCGGGCAGGTCGGCGGCACCGACGAGATAGTGCACGGCGTCGGCGACGGCGATCGGCTGGATGCGGTTCTTGATCCACTTCGGCGCGATCGCGCCGGGCAGGCGCTCGCTGAGGTTGCGCAGCATGATGAATGACGACGACTCGTCACCGATGACGACGCCCGCCTGCAGCGCCGCCGTCGGCACGCCGGAGTCGATGAGCACGTGGCCCACCTCGACGCGCGAGCGCAGGTGGTCGGACAACTGCTCGACGTCCTCGTCGTCCGGGTGCAGGCCACCGAGGTAGACGATGCGCGAGACGCCGGCGTCGCGGGCGGCGTCGGCGAACGTCGAGGCCATCTCCTTCTCCTCGGAGACGAAGTCGTCGGACGTGCTCATCGAGTGCAGCAGGTACCAGGCGACGTCGACGTCCTCCATGGCGCGCGCGACGTCGGAGGCCTCGGACGCGTCACCCTCGACGACCTCGACGTGCTCGCCCCACGGCAGCGCACGCACCTTCTTCTCGCTGCGGCTGAGCACGCGCACGCGCCATCCCCGCTCGACGAGTTCAGCGGCCACCTGGCCGCCGACGTATCCGGTGGCCCCGGTGACGAGGGCGAGGCGAGAGGTCATGAAGTCCATCCGTTTCATCGAGGAATGCGCGTGGATCACGTTGGAATTTCAGGATAGTCCTACCTGACGTCGGCGTCAGCGGCGCCGGTCACAGCGGGGTTGCTCAGCGCGGGCGTCAGCTGCGCCGCTCATGCGGGCGCACCTGAGCGCCGCGGTGCGTGGGGAACGGTTCGCCGTCATTCCAGCCTGCCGGCGCCCACGAGGGGGCTGGGCGGCTGCGGCCTACACTCCTCGACGTGTCCGAACCTCAGGGCGAGCCCTCGCACCCGCCGCTCCGAGCCGAGCGCCGCTCGGCTCGGCGCGAGCGTTCGGCGGCGGCATTGCTCGTCCTCGGGCTCGTGCTGTGCGTGGGCGCGTACGTCGCGGCGGTGCATGCTCGGGGTGCGTCGTTCTCCTGGCGGCGCGCGATGATCAGCGACCTCGGACGCACGATCTGCCGCGACTGGCACGGATTCTGGGTCTGCTCGCCGCGCGCCGACCTCTTCAACGTCGCCGTGGGCGTCGCAGGAGCCTGCATCCTGACGGCGGGGGTTCTGACGCACGATCGACTCGGACGATTGCTGACGGCGGCGCTCGTCTGCCTCGGCGTCGGACTCGTGTGGGTCGCGGTCTTTCCCGCTGACGGAGCCATCGGGGTGCACATGGTGGGCGGCGTGCTCGCGCTGCCGGCGCCGTCCGTCCTGTTGCTCGCACATGGGCTGGTGGGGGTGCGGTCGGCCGACTCACGAGGGGATCACGATCGGTTCGCGAGCGAGCGCGAGCCCCGTCACACGCTGACGCGCGCGCTCGGGGCGCTGGGTGCCGTGTCGTCGCTCATGAGTCTCGACCACGTCATGCCGGCGCCGGCGCCCATCCCGCGCGGGGTGGCGGAGGGCGTCTCGCTGCTGGCGCTCGCAGTTGCTCTCGTCGTCGTGGCGTTCGACCTGCTGCGACGCCCGCGCGACATCACCGCACCCTGACACACCCCGCCTCCCTCGATGTTGCCCGGGTGTCACGGCGCCCGCGCCCCAAGAAGTGGGCAACATCGCGGCCTTGGACGCGCGCCGCGCCACACGAGGAGTGGGGGAGTGCGCCTCAACCGCCGAGGCGGCGCAACGTCGGCCAGACGGCGCCCCATCCTCCTCGCGGGTCGGAACATCGCAGCATCGTCGTGCCGTCGAGGCCGAACGGGTCGTGCGGCGCGATGAGCCGTCCAGCGGGGTCGCAGCGTGTGAACGCCGCACGGATGCGGTGCTCGTCCCCACCGACGGCGAGGACGTCGTGCGTGTCCCCGTCGCTGCGTGGCGGCCCGAGGCTCCAGAGCGCGTTGTGCCACGAGGCGACGTCGGCACGCGGCACCCCGAGCGCAGGGCCGTACTGATGTGCAGCTCCGGCGAGGGCATACGAATCGGTGACGATGGCCGCACCCGTCGGACGGGCTGTCGCCATCTGGGCGGCGAGTGACGGCCAGTCGGTCTGGTCGCGCTGCATGGGGTCGAGGGCGGAGACGATGGAGAACGCCGGTGACGAAGCGGGCACGATCGGTAGGCAGATGAGGGCTGCGACGACGGCGTTCGCCGTCACGACGATGGGCGCGCGCCGCCACACGTGCTCCTCGTCCGCAGCCGCCCGCGCCCAGCCGACCGCGACAAGCGGCAAGAACACCGCGACCGCGTAGTAGGGCTGCGCAGGGGAGACGAGCGCGAACACGAGGACGATCGCGGCCATGACGGCGAGCACGGGCCCGGTGCGCTGTCGTGGTGGGTCCGGGGCGATGCGGCCGGCGTGACCGTCGTCGGTGGAGAAAGGATCGTTCGTGACGCCGCCGAACGCCTTGACGCGGGCGTCGTCAGCGGGACCGCTGCGCCAGCCGTTCGCCTCGGCGTGCCCACCGCCGTCGTCGCCGCCGTCAGCTCCGGGGTGGGCGGCACGACGACTTCCCGGGTGCCACCACAACCCCCGCCACGCGACCTGCACGAACGGCGGTCCGACGAACACGACGAGCAGCGGCACGACGAGCCATCGGTTGAGCGCGCCATGGCGGGCGACGACGTCGGCCGAGACGTCGAGCATCGGCACGCCGTGAACGATCTGCGCCCCCACTTGGAACCCGCCGACCGCGACGAGCAACGCGGCGCCGCACCAGGCGTCACGGGTGCGCAGCACCCACCGGGCGCACGCGGCGAGCGCGACGAAGACCGCCGCGACGAGCACGAGGACGAGCAGCTTGTTCCAGCACGCCACCCCAGCCGCCGCGCCGGCCCACGTCAGCGCATGGCGACGCCCCGTCAGCGCAGCGACGACACCGAGCACGACGAGCTGCCACGCGAGCAGATCGAGGCTCGCCGTCAGCATGACGTGCCCCATGAGCAGCGGATAGACGGTGAACGCATGCGCCCACGCGGCGATGCGCTGCACCCTCACATCAGCGCCGAGAAGCCGCGGAAACAGCCCCGCGACGAGCGCGCCCGCCCCCGCCGCGAGCGCGGCCGGCAGCCGTTGCACCCACACCGCGTCACTCACCGACGCCGCTGCGTGCGCGAGCCAGACGGTGAGCGGCGGCTGATCGTCGTACCACCACGCGGGCGGCAACATGCGAAAGTACAGCTCGTCGCCGTGAAAACCGTGGCGCGAAGCCGTCGCGAGCAGCACGATCATGACAGCCAGCGCTGCCGGAGCACCGGGGCGCCACCACGGCTGCGCCTCGACGAACCGCGCCGACACACGCCACCTCGATGAACTCGACGCGGACAGCGTCACGTCATGCCCCGCCGACGAACTGTTCGATGGCGGCGACGGCCACGCCCGCGCCGTCCTCGGTCGCCACCTGACGTCCGAGATCCGCTGCACGCTCGCGCATTTCAGCACTCATCGCTGCGCGCAGCCGACGCGTCAGCAACCCCGCGGTGAGCAATCGACGCGGCAGCGGCGCGGGTGCGGCGTCGAGCGTGTGGAGGCGGTGCGCCCAGTGGTACTGGTCGGCGAAGTGCGGGACGACGACGCTGGGCGCGCCCGCGGCGAGCGCGGTACCCGTCGTCCCCGACCCGCCGTGGTGGACGACGGCGCGCACCTGCGCGAACAGCGCGTGGTGCGGCTCGTCACCGATGCCGACGACGACGCCATCCGCCTCGCGCGGCGCACCGTCGAGCTGGACGAGCGCACGCACGCCGAGTCTCCGGCACGCCTCGGTGACGACGTCGACGACGCGGCCCGGTGAGTTCTGGTGCATCGAGCCGAACCCGACGGCGATCCACTCGTCGCCGGAGGCGAGCAGCGCCCGGGTGCGCTCCGACAAGCCCTCGTGCGGCGCCTCGCGCCACCACCCCGTGATGACAGTGCGGGAGTCGTCCACCGGGTCGGCGAGCAGCGGGCTGTACGCGTGCAGCGAGCCAAGAGTCGCCGTCGTCAGGCCCGTGGGGTGGGCGGCGCGCAGGTCGAGTCGGCCGTCGGCCCATCCGCCGTCGACGCCCGCGAAGTACGGTTCGACGCGCCGCAGCGCTCCACGCGCGCGACGCCGCACACCGGTGGGCAGCGTCCACGCGTACGGCAGCAGCGGCATCGGCCCGTCGAGCCTGTCGAACTCGGGCCACAGGTGCGCGCGGACGACGGGGACGTCGGCGCGCATCGCCTCGTCGACGGCGGCGATCGCGAAGCTCGAGGCGACGAGGACGTCGGCGCCCGCGAGCGCCTCACGCGTGGTCGGCCCGAACGACTGCAGGAACTCGGCGAACACGTTGCGCGTGCGGTTGAGCGCGCGCAGATCACCACGCCGCAGTGCGGTGCCCGCCGGGCCGGCGAGGAGGGCGCCCGGATCGCTCGCCACCGTCACGACGCGCGGGCCGTCAGGCATGACGTGCGCGAGCGACGCGTGGGTGACGACGGTGACGTCGTGCCCACGGGCGACGAGACGCGCGGCGAGCACCCCGAACGGGACGGCGTCGCCGCGGCTGCCGGCGGCGGCGATGACGACCCTCATGCAGCTTGCTCCGACGGGTGAACGCACGGGGTTTCGGTGCTCGCGTCGCGTTCGCGCGGGCGTCGGAATCGCATGGCACACCTTCGAATAGCCGGACGGGTGCCCTCATCGTAGTGCCGCCACGACGGCACGAACGGGCCCGCAGAGTCGCCGCGGCACGGTCGCGAACGCCAACCCCCATGGTCGAATTCCGTGATTTTCCAACGCCTCCGGGGCGCTCGCATCGGCGCGTCGGCGGCTATGCTCATGGTTCGGACCCGCGAGCAGGTCCCCCTCACCTGCGACCGGCCGATGGACGTTCACACCCCGCCACCCGTGGAGGCACTCGTGACAGACCCCGAGGCCCTCCTCACGCATGGCTACCGCCAGGCGCGCGACATCACCCGCATGCACGGCACGACGTACTACTGGGGGACGCTGTTCCTGCCGCCGCAGCAGCGCCGCGACGTCTACGGCCTGTACGCCCTGTGCCGCCTGGCCGACGACATCGTCGACGAGCCCGAGGAGGCCACCGGGCACGGCCTCGACGCATCGTTGCCGCCGGGGGAGCGTCTCGCGCAGTTCGAACAGCGCTTCCAGGCCGACCTCGCCGCGGGGCGCAGCGACGACCCGTTGTTCGCCGCCATCGTCGACACCGCCCGGCGTCTCGACCTCGATTCCGGTTGCTACGACCGCTTCTTCGGCGCCATGCAGCTCGATCTCGTCCGCACGTCGTGGGCGTCGTGGCCTCAGCTGCGCGACGAGTACATGGAGGGCTCGGCCGCCGTCATCGGCGAGATGATGCTGCCTGTGCTGCGCCCGCGCTCGCGGGAGGCCGCGTTCGCTCCGGCCCGCGCGCTGGGGCTCGCGTTCCAGCTGACGAACTTCCTGCGCGATGTCGGCGAAGACCTCGAACGCGGTCGCGTCTACCTGCCCGCCGACGAACTCGCCGCGCACGGCGCCGACCCGTGGCTGCGCCGCGTCACCCCGCAGTGGCGCGCGTTCATGGCCGAGCAGATCGCCCGAAACCGCGCGCTGTTCCACGACGCCGAAGCCGGTCTGCCGCACCTGCCGGCCTCGTCGCGACGGTGCGTCGGCGCGGCGCTCGCGATGTACTCACGCATCCTGTGCCTCATCGAGGCGGCCGACTACGACGTGTTCAGCACGCGCCACCGCGTCTCCGCAGCACGCAAGAGCGCCATCGCGGGAGCCGTCGTCGTCACCGGACGCGCCCGAACTGCTGCGCCGGTCGCCCCCTCGTCATCGGCCGTGGCGAACGAGCCGGCCGTGACGTCGTCCGCGTCATGAGCGAGGCGCACCCGACGATGGAGACCGGCTCGACCCACCGCACCCCCTCGCCCACCCAAACTCGCCGAAGGAGCCGCAGATGAGACGCCCGCCCCGCAACCGCGCCGAACTGCGTGCCGAGATCGCGCGGCGCAACCCGATCCGACGCGTCCCGCAGCCGCCGGAGGAGCAGATTCGCTCGACGTGGCGTCAGGCCGCGGTGCCCCGCATCGAGCGGATGCTGGCGCGCGCCCTCGCCCAGGACGCAGGTGGCTGGCACGTCGCGGCGGCGAGCACGGACGTCGTCGCGGGGCGTTCGACGGTGCGCACGATCCTCGGACGCGAGATCGCGTTGTGGCGCGGCACCGACGGCTCGGCGCTCGCGGGGCCGGGCGCGTGCCCGCACATGGGTGCGCTGCTGGAGAACTGCCACACCGATGACGGCGACGTGCTGTGCCGCTGGCACGGGCTGCGGCTGCCGAGCGAGTGGCCGGGCGAATGGCTCACCTTCCCCGCGCACGATGACGGCGTCCTGTTCTGGGTGCGGTTGTCCAGCGACGGCGAGACGCCGAGCGATGCGCCGGTGCTGCCCGCGCGCGCTCCACTCGACGAGGCGCTCGTCGCGGTCTACACGCGTGAAGCGCGCTGCGAGACGTCCGACGTCATCGCGAATCGCCTCGACCCGTGGCACGGGGCCTGGTTCCACCCTTACGCGTTCAGCCACCTCGTCGTCGACGAGGACGCGAGCGACGACGACTGCCTCGTCACCGACGTGACGTTCCGCCTCAACCACACCTACGGCGTTCCGGTGCGCGCGGCGTTCACGTGCGCCGACAGCCGCACGATCACGATGACGATCATCGACGGCGAGGGCGTCGGCAGCACCGTCGAGACCCACGCGACGTGCGTGCAGCCGGCGAGCGCCGAGCAGCCGGCTCGCAGCGTCATTCACGAGGCGACGATCGCGCACTCCGAGCGCCCCGGTTTCCGTGCGGCGCGGGCGTTCGCGCCGCTCATCCGCCCGCTCGTGCTGCGCACGCAGGGCCAGTTGTGGGTCGACGACCTCGAGTACGCGGAGCGTCGCTACGAACTGCGTTCGGGTTTCGCGAGGGACGGGCAGTCGTGACGTCGGCCGACGTCGTGGTGGGGTGGGCGACATGAGCCTGCCCGCGTCCTGGGATCCCTATCAGTACCTGCTGCTCATGGGTGGATGCCTGCTCATCACGCTGCCGCTCGAACTCGTCCTGCGCGCCCGCGTGTACTCACGCCCGCGACGGTTGCTCGCGGCGCTGCTGCCCGTCGTCGTGCTGTTCAGTGTGTGGGACATCGTCGGGATCGTGCGCGATCACTGGTCGTACTCGCCGCGGTTCACGTCGGGTTGGGATGTGCCGCTCACCCCGATGCCGATCGAGGAGCTCGTGTTCTTCGTCGTCATCCCGATCTGCGGGCTGCTGACGTACGGAGCCGTCGGGTTCTGCCTGCGCCTGCTCGCCTCGTGGCGCTCGAGCGGGAGCGCGAGAAGTGCTCTCGCCCGGGTCGATTCGGACGGGCGGGCGGGCGAGGGACGCCATGTGGCGGCTGATGGCTCGTCCGCGCGAGGCGATCATCGCCCGTCGAGGGAGGTGTGACGTGCCCGAGTACACCGTGCTGACCGTCGCGTCGATGATCGGCGTCGTCGCTCTCGAAGGGCGTTGGCGCACCGGCATCTTCACCTCGGCGCGCTACTGGTGCTCGATGGTCATCGTGTTCGCGTTCCAGATCCTCGTCGACGGCTGGCTGACGAAGCTGAGCGACCCGATCGTCCTCTACGGGCGCGATCAGTTCCTCGGCATCCGCTTTCCGTGGGACATCCCGATCGAGGACTTCGGGTTCGGCTTCTCGATGGTGACGCTGACGATCCTGCTGTGGGAACACCACGGCGCCCGCCGAAAGGAGAACGCACGATGAGCGCGACGATCGAGGCCTTCACGGCGGGGCTGCGACGGGTGCCGCCGTGGCGCCCCGGACGTGATGCGGCGGCCGAACGGCATGAGCCTGACGGTCGGGGCGGCCCTGCTGCGTCGAGGGTGGCGGACGCCGCGGCCCCCCACGTCGTCGTCGTGGGTGGTGGGATCGCCGGCATCAGCGCCGCCGTCGGGCTGGCAGAGCGCGGCGTGCGCGTCACGCTCATCGAGGCGGAGAGCAGCCTCGGTGGCCGAGTGCGCAGCTGGCCCGTCGACGTGCCGACCCGGGGCGCTGACGCGTCGGGCGCCCCGGACGATCGAGCGACGATGAGCCGCGGGTTTCACGCGTTCTTCCGCCAGTACTACAACCTGCGCGCGCTGCTGCGCCGCGTCGACCCGAGCCTCGAATGCTTGCGCCCCGTCGACGACTACCCGCTGCGTCACGCGGACGGTACGCAGGATTCGTTCACGCAGATCGCGACGCGGCCGCCGCTCAACTTCCTGTCGTTCGTCGCCCGCAGCCCCTCGTTCGGTCTGCGCGACCTGACGCGCGTCGACGCCGACCGCGCCCTCGACCTGCTCGACGTCGACTTCCCCGCCACGTATTCGCGCTACGACGGGGTGAGCGCCGCCGACGCCCTCGACGCGCTGCGGTTCCCCGAACGCATGCGCTCGCTCGCGCTCGAGGTGTTCGCTCGCAGCTTCTTCGCCGGCCCGCGCGACTTCTCCGCCGGCGAACTCGTCGCCATGTTCCACATGTACTTCCTCGGTTCCGGCGAGGGGCTGCTGTTCGACGTCAGCCGCGACGACTTCGACACGACGATGTGGCGACCGCTGCGCTCCTACCTCGAGGACCTCGGCGCGCACGTCGTTACGGGTTGTCGCGTCGAGTCGATCGAGCGCGACGGCGAGGGTTTCCGTGTCAGCGCCGGCGCGGCTGCGGGTGCGGCGGGTACCGACGAGGCGAGTCGCGGCCGCCTTGACTTCGCCATTGACCGTGACGATGCCCATGGCTCGCTCCGCGCCGACGCCGTCGTCATCGCGACGAGTCGTGACGTGCTGCAGCGTCTCGTCGACGGCACCGACCTCGGCGACGAGGCCTGGCGTGCGTCCGTGCTGACCGGGGAGATGGCGCCTCGTTTCATCGTGCAGCGACTGTGGTTCGACCGCCCCGTCGCGGCGGGCCGCGCGCCGTTCGTCGGCACGGCCGCGTACGGCCATCTCGACAACGTCTCTCTCGTCCACGACCTCGAGGACGGCGCCGCGCAGTGGGCCGAGCGGTGCGGCGGCAGCGTCGTCGAACTGCATGCTTACGCGGTGCCCGACGACGTCACCGATGACGAAGTGCTCGCCGACCTACGACATCAGCTCGAGCGCCTGCACCCTGAGCTCACCGGGTGCGAGCCGGTGCACGAGGAGGTGCTCGTCGAGGCCGACTGCCCCCTCGCCGGTACGGACGAGTGGGCCGCGCGCCCGGGCGTCGTCACGCCGCAGCCGAAGCTCGTCCTCGCCGGTGACGGCGTGCGCTGCGAGCTGCCCGTCGCGCTCATGGAGCGGGCGGCGACGACCGGTTTCCAGGCCGCGAACGCGTTGCTGCGCCACTGGGGGTTGCCCGGGCACGAGCTGTGGAGCGTGCCGACGCGGGCGCGGTTCCCGCGGTCGCTGCGCGCCGCCCGTGCGGCGCTGCGCCTGCGCGAGCGTGGCCTCACGACGGTAGGTCGCGATTCGTCAGGGCGTGGCCGATGAGCGGACGGCAGAACGACGTCGCCCCCGACGCCGGACGTTCCGGGCTCGAAGGACTCGGGCGCGAGCGGCGCGCCGCGGGACGCTGCGACACCGAGAGTCGAGATGGAGGACGCCGCAGCGACGCGTGCCGTCTCACCGATGCCGCCAGCTTTCTCGACGCCGTGCAGGCGCGCTTGGCCGAGAGCCTTGCCTTCGCGGCCGACGCCGGCGGTGTGGTGACGGCCGGACTGCCCTCGTCAGCGCTGGTCGAGGCATCGTCGCTCGAGACGCTCGTGCGTGATCTTCTCGCAGCCGGCGGCAAACTCGTGCGGCCCCGGCTCGTCCGCCTCGGGTACCTGGCGGCGCGCGAGTGCACCAACCCCGACGACGACCCCGCGACCACCGACGCTGTCGTTCGTGTCGCTGCGGCGTTCGAGTTGTTGCACCTGTTCGGGTTGCTGCAGGACGACGTCATGGATGCCTCTGACACGCGACGCGGCACTCCGACCGCGCACCACCAGGTGAGAGCCGCCGCAGCTCAGCCCGACGGCCCCGACGCTGCGCGCCTCGGCGACAGCGTCGCCGTTCTCGCCGGTGATCTCGCGTTCGCGCTCGCGAACCGCCTCGTCCGCGCTCTGCCGGAGCACGTGGCCGACGCGTGGGACGCAGCGGTCGTCGAGCTCGTCACCGGGCAGCGGCTCGACCTCGTCTTCGCCGCCGAGGCACGCCTCGACGAGGTGAGCACACGCCGCGTCGCGCACGCAAAGTCGGGCGCGTACACGGTGCAGCGCCCCCTCGAGATCGGCGCGTTGCTCGCCGGCGAGAGCGCGCCACCGACATGGCTGAGCCGGTTCGGCGCCGCGCTCGGTGAGGCGTTCGCGCTCGCCGATGACATCATCGGCCTGTGGGGCGAACCCGCCGTCACGGGCAAACCGGCGGGCGAGGATCTGCGCGAACGCAAGCCGACGACCGTCCTCGGCCTCGCCGACTCGGCCCTCGACGGCGAGCTGACGCGACGCCTGGCGCCGGGTCGCGAACCACTCGACGAGGCCGAGACACACGCCTGGTTGCAGCGCCTCGACGCGGCGGGCGTGCGCGCGCAGGCCGTCGCCCGCATCGCCGATCGCCACGCTGATGCCCTCGATGCTCTCGCGGCGCTGCCGCAGGGCGCGGTGCGTGACGAACTCACGCGTTTCGCCGACGAACTGGCGGTGCGCGATGCGTGAACGTCGTCAGGATCATCCAGCACCTCACGCCGACGACTCGAAAGAAGCACCCCCGATGCGCGAGACGCCGATGATCGACGCGCCCGGCAAGCCAGCGGAAGCGACGTTCGGTGCCGCGCCCGCCGCTCCTACTAGGGGTGTGCCGGCCGCGACCGACGACGTCGTCGTCCTGCTCGACGATGACGGCGCCGCGATCGGCACGTGCCCGCGCGCCGAGGTGCACACCCGTGACACGCCGCTGCATCGCGCCTTCTCGAGCTACCTGCTCGACGACGCGGGTCGCCTGCTGCTCACCCGTCGCGCGCTGACGAAGGTCGCGTGGCCGGGTGTGTGGACGAACACCTGTTGCGGGCATCCGCGCCCCGACGAACCCACGCAGGACGCGGTGAGCCGGCGCGTGCGTGAAGAGCTCGGGCTGGATGTGACGCAGTTGCGCGTCGTCCTGCCGAGCTACCGTTACCGTGCGGTCGACGCGTCCGGCATCGTCGAGCACGAGATCTGCCCGGTGCTGGTGGGGCGCATCGACCCGGCGCAGCTCGAACCGCACCCCGACGAGGTATGCGAGTGGGCCTGGGTCGCCTGGCCCGACGCGGTCCACCTCGCGCGTCGCACTCCGGCGCTGCTCAGCCCGTGGGCAGCCGAGCAGATCGTGCTGCTCGCCGAGCAGCTGGGGGAGAACGGCCTCTCGCCGCTCGCGCTCCCGCACGATGAGACCGCGCACGAGCACACGCAGCACGAAGAACACGAACCCCTCGATGAGAAGGATCTCGCATGAGTCGCGTCGTCGTCATCGGAGCCGGCCTCGCCGGCCTGGCCGCAGCCTGTCATCTGCGCGGCGCCGGGCACGACGTCGTCATCGTCGAGAAGCAGGCGCAGGCGGGTGGGCGCGGTATCCGCCTCGAGCGGGACGGGTTCACGTTCGACACCGGCCCGACCGTCCTGACGATGATCGACCTCGTCGACGAAGCCCTCGCGCAGATCGGCGTGGGCGTGCACGATGTGCTCGACCTGACGCTGCTCGACCCCGCCTACCGCGCCTGCTACGCGGACGGTTCGACGATCTTCGTCCGCCACGGCCACGAGGCGATGCGCGAGGAGATCGCGCGCGAGTGCGGCGCGAAGGACGCGGCGGCGTTCGACGACTTCGTCGCGTGGCTGCGGCGGCTGTACGAGGTCGAGATGCCGCACTTCATCGACGCGAACTTCGACTCACCCCTCGACCTGCTACGCAACCCGGCTGCAGCCGCGCGGCTCGTGAGGCTCGGCGGGTTCCGTCACCTCGGGCCCGTCATCCGCGAGCGCTTCGACGACGAACGCCTGCGCCGCATCTTCTCGTTCCAGGCGATGTATGCGGGTCTCGCGCCGGAGAAGGCGCTCGCGCTGTACGCCGTCATCACGTACATGGACTCGATCGAGGGTGTCTGGTTCCCGGCCGGCGGCATGCGCGAGGTGCCCGAGGCGATGGCGCGTGCGCTCGGGCGCGCAGGCGTCGAACAGCGCTACGACACGACGGTGACGCGCATCCTCACCCGCGCTGACGGCGCCGTCGCCGGGGTCGAGATGTCCGGCCCGAGTGGTGACGAGCGGCTGCCGTGTGACGCGATCGTCTGCACGACCGACCTGCCCATCGCCTACCGCACGCTGCTCGACGACCTCGAACCGCCGGCCGTCCTGAAGCGTGCGACGTACTCGCCGTCCGCGGTCGTCTGGCACCTCGGGGTCGAGGGTGTGCCGAGCGACGCCGCGCACCACAACATCCACTTCGGCACGGCGTGGGAGGAGTCGTTCGACGATCTGCTCGTGCGCGGCACGCGGATGCAGGACCCGTCGCGGCTCGTCACCATTCCGTCTCGTGACGACGCCACCGCCGCGCCGGAGGGTTGTTCGACGTTGTACGTCCTCGAGCCCGCACCCAACCTCGACGTCGGGCGTGTCGACTGGGCGGCCGAGCGGCCGCGCATGAAGGAGGAACTGCTCGCTTTCCTCGATGACGCCGGCTACCCGACGACGATCGTCACCGACGAGTTCGTCGATCCCACCGACTGGCAGGCGCAGGGTATGGCCGCGGGAACGCCGTTCGCGCTCAGCCACACGTTCCTGCAGACCGGCCCGTTCCGCCCGCCGAACGTCGAACGCCGCCGCCCCGGCGTATTCTTCGCCGGTTCCGGCACCGTGCCGGGTGTCGGCGTGCCGATGGTGCTCGTCAGCGGCAAGCTCGCCGCGGCGCGCGTCGAGGCCTACGTCGGGCGCTGACGGCTCGACGCTCAGGCGTCTCAGGGCGCCGGCACGAGGACGCGCAGGGCGTCGGGCAGCGCACGGAACGTCGTCGGCGACGCCTCGAGCAGGTCGCCGTCGGCATAGACATCCCCGACGTGGGGCGTGATGACGCGGATCTCGCGTCCGCGCAGCGCTCGAACACGTACCCCGTCGACATGGGTGCCGCGAAACAGGCGCGGCAGCATCGCCGGGTAGTGCCAGCGTGGGATGTCGGTGACGACGGTGACGTCGAGCAACCCGTCGCTCATCGACGCGTCGGGGTTGACGCGCATCCCGGCGCCGAATCGCCCCGAGTTGCCGATCGCGACGTTCCACCCGGTGAACTCGTGCGTCACCCCGTCGACGACGAGCGTCAACGGTCGCGGCCGCGCGGGCACGAGCGTTCGAGCGCCGCCGTAGGCGTAGACGAGCGAACTCGGCACCGCGCGCGGAGCGTCGTTGGCGTACGTGTTCGCCATCGAGTCGTAGCCGAGCGTCGCCACACCGAGGAAGACCGTGGCGGTCGACGGGTCGCCGTCGCCGGCCAGTCCGACGTCGAGGCGGCGTTCGCGCGCGACGGCGAGCAGCTGCGCGGCGCGTCGCACGTCGCCCGGGCCCCCGAGTGCGCGGACGAGGTCGTGCCCACGCCCCGCGGGCAACGGCGCCATGAGGCAGCCGCTGACGACGGCGCCCGCGGCCACCCGCCCGTAGAGCCCGTCGCCGCCGAGCGTGACGAGCAGGTCGTCGACGCTCGCGTCCGCGGCGACCTGCGACGCGTGGTCCGCCGACCGCGTGACCACGACGTCGACGTGCCAACCGTGCGCGCGCAGGATGTCCGTCACCGGATCGATCATGCGCAGCGTCGCACCCTTGCGCGCAGCCGGGTTGACGACCAGGGTGACGGGCCGCGTCATGACGCCCCGGCCTCGCACGCGTCGGGGGCGTCGTCGACCGGCGGAACGAGCTTGCCGGGGTTGAGGATTCCGGCCGGGTCGAGCTCGTTCTTCACCGCGCGCAGGATGCGCGCGCCGAGCTCGCCCATCTCGTCAGCGGCCCAGGCGCGGTGGTCGG
The DNA here is from genome assembly GCF_000152185.1 of Dermacoccus sp. Ellin185. Classification (NCBI taxonomy): domain Bacteria; kingdom Bacillati; phylum Actinomycetota; class Actinomycetes; order Micrococcales; family Dermacoccaceae; genus Dermacoccus; species Dermacoccus sp. Ellin185. The sequence continues at coordinate 42,368 of NZ_AEIQ01000104.1, forward strand.
TGCCGACGGCGTGGTGGTGCGTGATCGTGCCACCGTGTGCCGCGATGACGTCGCTCGCGGCCGTCTTGACGCGGCGCCACTGGGCGAGTGGGTCGCTCTCCTCGCGGCAGAAGAACGTGTAGTAGAGCGAGGCGCCGCCGTCGTAGAGGTGCGAGACGTGGCACTGGACGACGGCGTGCGGGCCGATCTCGGCGCTGATCGCATCGCGCACCGCGCGGTAGAGCGTCGGCAGGTTCGCCCACGTCGTCGCCGTCTCGAGCGTCTCGACGAAGATGCCGCGATCCATGAGGTGGTCGCGCTGGTAGGGCCCGCGGAAGCGGTGGCTGATCCAGTGCTCGGCGATCGACGCGGGCGCACGTCGCGCACCCGACGCGCGCAGCACGCGGTGCGCCTGTCGCCGGCGCCGACGCAGGGTGGTGCGGTCGGTGTCCTCCCAACGCAGCACCCCGAGCGACGGCTCGCGGGCGCCGCGCGCGGCGAAGGTCGCCATCGCCGCGAGCCCTCGCGCCGACTGGGCCAGGATCGTGCGTGATTCCTCACCGTCGGAGAGGCGGCTGACGTCCGGCATGACGCCGTGGCCGAGATCCTGCGCGAGCGCCCGGAACGCGTCGAACCCGTCGGTGAACGAGTCGAACGCCCAGGTTTCGTAAACGAACTCGGTCGGTCCCTCGTGCAGCTGCAGCGTCATCTCGGTGATGACGCCGAGCGTGCCCTCGCTGCCGATGAGCACGTCGATGAGCTTCGGCCCGGCGGCCGTCGCCGAGCTGGGAGTCCGCCCGCCGAGCGTCAGCTCGCCCTCGGGCGTGGCGAGGGTGACGGCGACGACGTTCTGCTCGAACCGTCCGTACCCGGAGGACGCCTGCCCGGAGCTGCGCGTCACGAGATATCCGCCGAGCGTTGCCTGTTCGTAGCTCTGCGGGAAGTGTCCGAGCGTGAGTCCGCGCGGACGCAGCACGGCTTCGAGCTGGGCGCCGCGCAGCCCGGGCTGGAGCGTCGCGGTGCGCGACGTCTCGTCGATGCTGACGACGGCGTCGAGGCGCCGTAGGTCGAGACTGATGACGCTCGCGAACCGACCGCGCACGGGGTCGACACCGCCGACGACGCTCGTGCCACCGCCGAACGGGACGACGGCGATCTCACGCTGCGCGGCGAGGCGCAGCACCTCGACGACCTCGCTGCCGTCGGCGGGAAACACGACGGCGTCCGGCGCGTGACTGCCGTCGCCGGTGCGCAGCCGATACAGGTCGGGGTAGCTCTTGCCCCCGGCGTGCTCGATGCGCTCGCGTCGTTCGACGCTGACGTGCGCGTCGCCGACGAGTGTGCGCAGGGCGGCGAGGCCGTCGTCGTCGAGGGTGGAGGCGGGCAGCTCGACGTCGTCGAGCGCGACGGGCGGAGTGTCCTGCTCAGCCGGTTCGATGCCCTTGGCGAGCTTCAATCCGCGCCAGACGAGCGGGGAGAGTTCTTTCTTGAGCTGCGGGTCTCCCCAGCCGTGCCACACCGAGCGCGGGGCGGTCTCGACGAGGTTCGCGTCATCCTTCATGACCCCATCATGCCGTGCGTGAGACACTGAGTCACGATTTGTCTCAATGTTTCATCGTTTCGACGGGCCCGTCGTGGCGGCGACCACACAGCGAGGAGGACGCATGACGCAAGACGATGCAATGCTGGCCGCAGTGCGGGCGGAGGTCATCGCCTACGGTTTTCGCCGCGCGACGATGACGTCGGTGGCCCGCCGCGCAGGCATGAGTCGGGCCACCCTCTACCGACGTGGCGCGACGCTCGACGACCTCGTGCGCGAGGCCCTCGTCGCCGACTTCGCCGCCGCCGCAAGCGACGCGCTGCCCCAGGTTCCCTCGAACGAAACCGCAAGCGAACCAGCCGACGGCGAGGCGGGCGTGGTCACCCGCGACGTCATCGTCCGCGCCGCGATCACCACGCTCGAGGCGCTCTCGACGGAGTTCACGCAGGCGCTGATCGAGCACGACCCCGAACTGCTCCTGCCCTATCTCGTCGAACGTGTCGGGCGCAGCCAGCGCAGCATTCTCGACGCGTTGAGCGCCGCGATCGCCCTCGCGCAGCTCGATGGCTCGGTGCGCGACGCGCCGGCCGACGTCCTCGCGATGGGCGCGATGCAGGCGCTCATGCCCTACCTCGTCAGCCGTCGACCGCTCGAGCAGATCGCCCCTCGTCAGGTGTGGCTCGCCGAGGCGGCCCATCTGCTCGACGGGTACCTCGCGCCCAGCCCGGCAGCCTCTGACCACCGGACCACCCCACGGAAGGCCGCTCCTGATGTCGACCACCCCCGGCCACCCCGCCAGTGACCCCAGCGTGGGCAGCCTCAACCCCACCCAACGCGCTGCGGCACTGCACCGCCTCGCCCACGAGCGCTACGACGTCATCGTCGTCGGCGCCGGGGTGACGGGTGCCGGCGTGGCGCTCGACGCGGCGTCGCGCGGGCTGCGCACGGCACTCATCGAGCGCGTCGATCTGGCGGCAGGGACGAGTCGGTGGAGCAGCAAGCTCATCCATGGCGGCCTGCGCTATCTCGCAAAGGGTGACCTCGCCGTCGCCTACGAGTCGGCGCGCGAGCGTCATCACCTGATGACGAGCATCGCGCCGCATCTCGTGCGGCCGCTGCACACGGTGGTGCTCGACACCGGCATCGGTGAGACGGCCGTCTCGAACCTCGGCATCACCCTCTCGGACGGGCTGCGCCGCGTCAGCCGCACGCCGTCGAACGTCCTCGCCGCGCCGCGCCGCATTCGGGTGCGTGACGTCGAGTCGCTCGTCCCTGGGGCAGTGCGCGGCCGCGCGGCGCTGCGCTACACCGACGGCCAGCTCGAGGACGACGCGCGCTTCGTGACGACCCTCGCGCGCACCGCCGCGGCGCACGGCGCCGACGTCGTGACGCGGTGTGCGGCGCGTCCGCTCGACTCTGAGTCCGTCGAGCTCACCGACGAGCTGACGGGGGAGTCGTTCGTCGCCCACGGCCACATCGTGCTCGCGACGGGGGTGTGGAGCGGCGAGCACGACGAGCGTCTCACCGTCACGCCCTCGCGTGGCTCGCACCTGGTCGTCCGGGCGAGCGCGGTGGGTGACCCTTCGGCGCAGCTCGTCGCACCGGTGCCCGGGCACTTTGGCCGCTACGTGTTCGCGATTCCGATCGTCGACGGGCTCGTCCTCATCGGGCTGACGGACGAGGCCGACCCGGACGCCGACCCGCTCGCTCCTTCCGTCCCGGACGAAGACGAGGAGTTCCTGCTTGCGACGATGAACGCCGTCCTGGCCCGTCCGCTGACGCGTGACGACGTCGTCGGGCGCTTCGCTGGTCTGCGACCGCTCGTGACGCGCGCCGACGCCTCGAGCGGGCAAGGCGCGACCGCGGACGCCTCGCGCAAGCACCTGCTCCTCGACGAGCCGGGCGCCCCGATCACCATCACGGGAGGAAAGTTCACGACGTATCGCCGCATGGCGCAGGACGCCGTCGACGCCGTCGCCCGGCGCGTCGGAGGCGTGGTCGCATCGTGCCGAACGCGTGAGCTTCCGCTTCTCGGCGCAGCCCCGACTGACGTCCTCGCTCGCGTCGTGGCGCCTGAGCGGCTCGTGCGCCGCTACGGCACGTTGGCCCCGTCAGTGGCCGCGATCGCCGACGAATCGTCGTTCTACGCCGAGCGCGTCGTGCCCGGATCGTCGACGCTGGTCGCCGAGTTCGTCCACGCGGTGCGGCACGAGGGTGCCATGACGCTCGACGATCTCGTCGAGCGCCGCACGCGCCTGGCTTTTGTCGACGCAGACCTCGAGCCGGCTCGCGCCGTTGCGGCGGAGGTTCTGCGGCGCGAGATGGGTCTGGACACCTTCAGAGAACTCCCAGTCGCGCACCACCGTGCCTGAACGTCCCTGACCGCCCTCGGCCAGTACCCTGAGGCCGGGAGGCCGATGCCGTGGCGTCCGAAAACGTCGTCGCTCGGAGGTCGCATGCTGCTCGTCCTGCTGCTGGCTGTCGCCTCCAGTGCGTGTGCGGCGCTGTCGACGGTGTTCAAGCACCGCGCCGCACAGCATGCCGTGGAGCAGCCGGCGGTCGACGAGCGAGCGGACGGTGAGAAGCTCCCCCGGCGCGGGTTGCGCGCCGCGGCGGTGGCATGGGTCGCGAACCCGACGTTCGCCATCGCCATGGTGTTCGACGGGCTGTGCGTCGTCTTCCAGATCCTCGCCCTCAAGTACGGCAGCCTCTCGGTCGTGCAGCCGGTGCTGTGCATGTCGCTCGTCATCAGCCTCGGGCTCAACCACGTCATGCTGCGTACGCGCCCGACACGTTCGGAGATCCTCCATTCGCTGACGCTCGTCGCCGGCCTCGTGATGTTCCTGCTCGTCTCCGACGCGATCTCCGCACACGGAGAGACGGCCATCGGTCGTCGCGTGCCCGCCATCATCCTCGCCGTCGTGGGCGGCCTGTTCGTCCTCGGCGCGGTGTTCGGCACGCGCTCGATGCGCCCGCGGATGCGTGCCCGGGCGCTCGCAGCGTCCGTCGCCATCGTCTACGCGACGACGGCCGGGTTGATGAAGTCGACGACGCAGATCTCACACCTCTTCGGTCTCGACGCGGTGCTGACGTCGTGGCAGCTGTGGGTGCTCATCGCGCTCGCTGCCTGTGGTCTGGCGCTCAACCAGGTGGCGTTCGCGGCGGCGCCTCTCAACGTCGTGCTGCCCGTCGTCGCCTCGCTCGATCCGCTGTTCAGCGTCCTCATCGGTGTCGGCGTCTACGGCGACCAACTGCGCGACACGCCCCTCGCCGTCGCCGGTGAGGTGGCCGGGCTCGCGCTGCTGCTGTACTCGGTCGTCAAGCTGAGCTCGGTGCGTGCCGCCCAGGGCGCGGCCGCCGAGGCCGAACTCGCGGCAGCGATGGACGGCGGCGCCACACCGCTGTCGATGCGTAACGAGTGACACCGGCGGCGCACACCTACCCGGCTCGATGCTCCGATGCGCGCTCGAGGTCCTGCTCGGGCTGGAAGTGACGCTCTCCGCCCACTGCTCCAGCTGCTGCGGGTCACCAACTGTTCACCTTCGCGGGACGCGTGGAATGAAGCCCGCGGGGCCGCTCGTGTTAGCGTGAGGGTGGTTGCTTTGCAGAACCCGGTTTTACCCCTGTTGTACATCACCTCAGGCGTTCACGGCATGCACATCAGCCTGAGCCTGCAAAAAGTGCAGGCTCAACGCAGAGAAACAGATTGAGGGATTTCCCATGGCACAGGGCACTGTGAAGTGGTTCAACGCTGAGAAGGGCTTCGGCTTCATCGAGCAGGACGGCGGCGGCGCCGACGTCTTCGTTCACTTCTCCGCCATCCAGACCAACGGCTACCGCTCGCTCGACGAGGGTCAGCGCGTCGAGTTCGAGATCACGCAGGGCGACAAGGGCCCGCAGGCCTCGAACGTCACGGCTGCCTGATCATCTGATCTCGTAGCGTTTTCGTACGAAGCCCCCAGCCGTTCGGCTGGGGGCTTCGTCGTGCGCCGACTCCGTCATGCTCGGGCGGGGCCCGTCACGCAGACGAGTGCGCCGCCCGTCCCTCGTGGGGTGGGCGGCGCAGCCGAGTCTGCGTTCAGTCGTGCGCACGATCAACAGGTGGCCGTGGTGTCGTCGATGGCCTGGTCGCTGCTCGACGAGCTGGTGCTCGCGCTGCTCGACGACGAGTTCGGGGCGGTCGACGACGAAGCGCTCGAGCTGGACTTCGGCTTCGGGGCCGGCGTCGAGCGATCCATGCCCTTCTTGATGAGGGCGCGCACCTTGTCGTAGTCGGGGTGGCTGTCGCTGATGACGGGGTAGGCGAGGTTGACGCTCTTCGTCTGGCCCTTCTTCATCGTGTTCGCGAGGTCGGCGAGGTCGGGCAGTTCGCTCTGCGGCAGGTCGAGCAGGATGTTCTCCTTGGCGACCTTCATGATCGAGGGGAACTGGTTGACCAGTGAGATGGGGTTGGTCTGGTCGATGAGTGCGTTGACCATGCAGCGCTGACGGCGCATGCGGTCGCCGTCGCCGGTCTCGACGCGGCTGCGTGAGTACCACAGGGCTTGCTGACCGTTCAGGTGTTGGCGTCCTTCGGGGATGCGGCCGGTGATCGAGCCGGGCACGATCGCGCCGCCCTCGATCTTGCCACCGATGGCGATGCCCCCGGGAGGGATCGTCATGTCGACGCCGCCCATGGCGTCGACGAGGTCCTGGAAGCCCTTGAGGTTGATGACGGTGGAGTAGTCGATCGGCATGCCGATGATCTCCTGCACGACGTCGCGCGTCGCGTTGAGGCCGGCGTACTGCTCACCGGGGAACAACTCCGGGTGCTGCGTGTCAGCTTCGCTCCACACCGCATCCATCCAACAGGGGTCGCCCGCACCACGTTCGGGGCAGTGGAAGCCGTTCGGGTAGAGCTTGTGCAGCGGGTTCGACTCGGGGAACGGGACGTAGTTCCAGTTGCGCGGGATGCTGATGAGGGTCGTGTCACCCGTGTGGGTGTCGATCGAGGCGACCATGAGCGAGTCCGTGCGGATGCCCGTGCGGTCGCTACCCGCGTCGGAACCGACGAGCATGAGGTTGACGCGGGCCTTCTTCTTGAACGCGTTCTCCTTGGTGGAGGCGGCGCCCTTGCCGTTCTCGATGAACATGGTGCCGAACGCGTCCTGCGTGACGGTGACGGTGCTGACGGCGCGCGCGAGCGGCATCGTCACGGCGAGGCACATGAGGGCGGTGAAGGCCTTGAACAGGATGTCGCCGCGGTGCGACCAGCCGTCGGTGTGCGTCGTGCGCGCGGTGAGAACGATCGACGTCAACCACAGCACGAGGGCAGCGGCCAGCGCGACGAGGGCGAGCTTGAGGCCGGTCGAGGTGAGGACGTTGGCGGCGCCGGTGAGGACGTTACCGCTCAGGAGGAAGATGCTGAGAGCGATGCCGGCGATGACGGCGATGAGCAGGAGGATGACGCCGACGGTGCGACGTTTCGTCCACATCAACCCGAGGCCGGGGACGAGGGTGCTCAGAAATGTCAACGACAGAGAGCGGCGTAGCGTCGCACGGCGGCGTTGACGCTCGCTCGAGCGGGTCACGTCGGACGGTGCGTGCGCACCGGATGGTTCGTGCTCCGCCTGCCTCGCCATCGTGGCCCTCTCTGTTGCGTGTGAGGGCACCGAAAGCTGCCCCTGACACTCCATCATGAGGGATGAAGGAGGAAATGTCTCAATCTGGTGACGAAGCTCGACGCCGGCCGAAGCCCAGGTGTGAGTCTCCTGTGTTGACGTGTCGGGGGGAGGCGGTTTGGTGTGGCGGGGCGGGTCGGATAACCTTTCAGGGCTGCAGCGAAAGCTGCGCGGAGGAGGCGTCGCCTAGTCCGGTCTATGGCGCCCGCCTGCTAAGCGGGTTTGGGGTTTATAGCCCCATCGAGGGTTCAAATCCCTCCGCCTCCGCCAGCGAGAGTGACGAGGGCCCCGCCGGGCGCGACGAAGTCGCCCCGGCGGGGCCCTCGTCACTCTCGCTGAATGGGTACGGGGGATTTGAGGAGGAGGCACGACGCCCGCGAGCGAAGCGAGCGCGCGTCGCGCCGACGGAGTCCCTCCGCCCGTTCCGACAGCTCAACAACTCGCCCGGGCCGCCACAAGAGCGAAGCGAGCGCACGTCGCGCCGACGGAGGCCCTCCGCCCGTTCCGACAGCTCGGCCGCCCGCCCGGGCGCCACGGCACCCCACCCCTCGGTATCGCACCTGTCTCGACGGGCCACGCGCCCACGTCGGGGTCGTTAGCCTCGCAGGTGGTGTGTTCGTGGAGTGAGGAGTTCGTCGTGTCGGTGGGTGTGCAGCAGCAGGTGGAGCACGTCGATGTCGTCGTGGTCGGTGCTGGGTTGTCGGGCGTCGGGGCGGCGTGTCGCATCCAGGAGGCGAATCCGGGCGTCGATTACGTCGTTCGCGAGGCGCGGGATGCGCTCGGTGGCACGTGGGATCAGTTCCGGTATCCGGGGGTGCGAACGGATTCGGACATGTACACGATGTCGTATCCGTTCGCGCCGTGGCATCAGGAGAAGGCGATCGCGGCGGGTGAGGACATCCTCGACTACATCCGTTCGACGGCCGACGCGTTCGGTGTGAGTGAGCGGATTCGTCTGCGGCACAAGGTCGTCAGCGCGGATTGGAGCAGTGCTGACGCGGTGTGGCGGCTGCGCGTCGACACACCTGACGGCGAGGTCGAGACGACGGCCGGCTTCATCCACGCGTGCAGCGGTTACTACAGCTACGCCGAGCCGTATGCGGCGGACATCCCCGCTCTCGCGGAGTTCGCGGGCCAGGTCGTGCATCCGCAGTTCTGGCCGCAAGATCTCGACGTGGCGGGCCGGCGCGTCGTCGTCATCGGCTCGGGTGCGACGGCGATGACGCTCGTGCCGGCGCTCGCCGATCTCGGCGCGGAGGTGACGATGCTGCAGCGAACGCCGACGTATGTGCTCGCGCAGCCGTCGCGTGATCCGCTCGCGGCGGCGTTGGCGAAGATCCCGGACGAGCGGCTCAGCCCGCAGCGCAAGCACGCCGTCATGCGGGCGAAGAACGTTGCGGCGCAGTGGGCTTCGTACCAGACGGCGCGGCGCCTGCCGCGGGCGGCGCGTGCGGTGCTGCGTGCGAACGTCCGTCAGGGCGCGGGTGAGGAGCACGTCGACAGCTTCACCGCGCCGTATGCGCCGTGGGATCAGCGGTTGTGCATCGTGCCTGACGGCGACCTGTTCAAGGCGGTCAAGCACGGGCGTGCCAGGGTCGTCACCGACACGATCGCGAGCGTCGAGCCGGGCGGGGTGCGTACGGGTTCGGGTGAGCTGCTCGAGACCGACGTCATCGTGACGGCGACGGGTCTGGCCGTCGAGTTGCTCGGCGGCGCGAGCCTGCGCATCGACGGCGAGCCGGTCGACGTCTCGCAGCGTCTCGTCTACCGCGGCTGCATGCTCGAGGGCGTGCCGAACGCGGCGCTCTGCGTCGGCTACATCAACGCGTCGTGGAGCTTGCGCGGTGACCTGTCGCACCGGTTCGTCGCGCCGATGATCAAGCATCTGCGTGACGGCCGCTACCGCAGCGCGACGCCCGTCCCGCCGTCAGGGCTCGGCCGGCGACCGCTGCTCGAGATGGATTCGGGCTATCTGCGCCGCGCGGCCGACATCATGCCGCGTCGCAGCGACGCCGCGCCGTGGACGATGCGGCAGAACTATCTCGCCGAGGCGCGCGAGATGCGCCGCCCGGACGTGACGACGGACGTCGTCTTCGCCTGAAGCGGAACTGCGAAGACGGATCCCCACGGGCGGTGGAACCTGTTGTTGGACGCGGAGGTTGGCCGGACGGCCGAGTGCGGTGCTGAATGCATCACGAAGTTGGAGCATCGACGCAATGACCGGTAGCACCCGGTGAAGCGAGGACCTGTAGATCGGGGGGCGGACTAGACGGGCCTCGATGGCTCGGGCGCACCGTGCGCCGCGCCCGTTCAGTCCCGGGCGGCGAAGATACGGCGGAACACCACGAAGCGGATGACGGTGGCGATGGCGTTGCCGACGGTCACCGTCACGGTGTCCCACAACGTCGAGGCGTGCGGCCACTGGTGATGCTCGAGGGCGAGGGCTCCGCTCGTCACGGCGAGCGTGACGACGAGGATGGCGAGGCTCTGCAGGTGAGCGTCACGGCCGCGTTCGTGGCCGGCCGCGTCGAACGTGAACCGCTGATTGACCCACGTGTTGAGCACCGTGCAGATGAGCAGCGCCAAGATGTTCGCGATCTGGTGGTTCATTCGCGTGTCGAGAACGGCGAACAACGCCGTGTAGAGCACCGTCGAGGCGATGCCGACCATCGCGAAGCGCATCGCCTGCGCCGCTCCGGGGGAGCGCAGCGCGTCGAGGCGGCTGCTGCCTGGAGCGTTCGCCGTCATCGACTCGTCGCTCGAACCCGATGAGGTCGAAGCAGTAGAGACGGGCGCGGTCGTCGAGCGGTGCGCGGTGTCCGCGCCGGGCGTCGGGTTCACGATCGGTCCTCCTGAGACGATGGCCGCGGATCTTCGAGGGGCAGGGACACCGTGAAGCACGTGCGTCCCGGCCGGCTCTCCACCCGCACGGTACCGTGATGCGCCGCGACGACCGCATCGACGATCGACAACCCCAACCCCGTCGAGCCCTCCGTACGCGTTCGCGCTGCGTCCCCGCGCGTGAACCGCTCGAACAGGTGCGGCATGAACTCGGGCGGGATGCCGGGGCCGTCATCGGTGACGGTGAGCAGCACGTCGTCATCGCGCCGCGCGAGGCCGGCCGTCACCGTCGTGCCCGCCGGGGTGTGACGCCGCGCGTTGGCCAAGAGGTTGATGACGACCTGACGCAGGCGCGCCTCATCGCCGATGACCTCCGGGAAGTCCTCCAGATCCTCCGGCAGGTCGAGATGCCACACGTGCTCGGGCCCAGCCGCGTGCAGATCGCTGACGGTCTCGACGACGACGCGCGTCAGGTCGACCGGTTCGCGTTCGAGCTCGCGCCCTGCGTCGAGTCGGGCGAGCAACAGCAGGTCTTCGACGAGTGTCGTCATGCGTCCCGCTTCCGACTCGATGCGGCCCAGCGCATGCGTGACACCGACGGGAACCGGCTCCTTCTCGCGCCGCGACAACTCCGCGTAGCCACGGATCGATGCGAGTGGCGTGCGTAGCTCATGGCTGGCATCGGCGACGAACTGGCGCACCTGCATCTCGCTCTCGTGACGCGCGTCGAGCGCCGAGTCGACATGGTCGAGCAGGTTGTTGAGCGCCAACCCGACGGTGCCGACCTCGGTGTGATCGTCGGTCAGCGCCACCGGCACGCGCTCGTCGGTGCGCACGTCACCACGCCCCAGCGGCAGTTCAGAGACACGTTCCGCCGTCGCTGCCACCTGCTGCAGCGGCCGCAGGTTACGACGCACGAGCAGGAACGAGGCGCCCCCGATCGTGACGAGACCGAGCAGCCCCATGAGTGCGATGTTGCCGGCGAGCGCGCGGATGTTGTCGTCGATCGGCGCGAGCGGTAGCCCGATGAACGCGATGTCCCCGTCGGGCTTCGGGACACGCACGACGCGGTAGCGGCCGAGGGAGCCGTCGAAATCCATCGTCTTCGGCGTCGTGCCCAGGTCTGCCGTCGCGAGACTGCGAATCTGCGCTTGCGACAACGTCAACTGTGTGCCCGTCGCGGACGAGACGTAGTTCTGGTCGACCACGAGCGAATCAGGCGTCGACGACGCGTCGAGCGTCAGCCGCAGCACACTGCCCCCGAGGCCTGGTGCGCGACGGTGCGAGTCCTTGTCCGCCGGCCCGCCCAGCTCCGTGGTTCCCGCCGGCCCGCCGCCGACGGCGCGCTCGACGTCGATGAGTTGCTGATCGACCTGCTTCATCAGCGAAGTGCGCATCGACAGCACCGTCGCGGCGCCGATGAGCGTCAGCACGACGATGAACAGGGTGACGATGGACGCGAGCAGCTTCGAACGCAGCGTCCACCGGGCCGGGTTGAGGATCATGACGGGTCGCTGTCTCCCAGCTGCTCGAGGGCGGGTGGTCGTCTCCGCGTGGGGATGGGGACGGGCTCCAGGCCTTCATCCTCGCCCGTGATCGCGTCGTGCTCGACGCGTTCTCGGGCAACGATCGCTGACGACGGATGCCCGCCGCCGCGATCAGCCGGCCGGTTTGAGCACGTAACCGGCGCCGCGCATCGTGTGGATCATCGGTTCGCGGCCCGCGTCGATCTTCTTGCGCAGGTAGCTGATGTACAACTCGACGACGTTCGCCTGCCCACCGAAGTCGTAGTGCCACACGCGATCGAGGATCTGCGCCTTGCTCAGCACGCGCTTCGGGTTGCGCATGAGGAAGCGCAGGAGCTCGAACTCCGTTGCCGTCAGGTTGATCTCGGTGCCGGCGCGCATCACCTCGTGGCTGTCCTCGTCGAGCGTCAGGTCGCCGACGGTGAGCAGCGACGTCTCCTCCTCGGCGAGCTGCACCGAGCGACGCAGCAGTGCGCGCACGCGTGCCACGACCTCCTCGAGGCTGAACGGCTTCGTGACGTAGTCGTCGCCGCCCGCCGTCAGACCGGCGACACGATCCTCGACGGCGTCGCGTGCCGTCAGGAACAAGACCGGCAGCGCCGGGTCCTCGTCGCGCATGCGCCGCAGCACCTCGAGGCCGTCGAAGTCGGGCAGCATCATGTCGAGCACGACGGCGTCCGGCTTGAACTCCTTGGCCGTCTTGACGGCCGAGTTGCCCGTGGCCGCCGTCTTGATGTCCCACCCCTCGTAGCGCAGCGCCATCGAAAGCAGTTCGGTGAGGTTCGACTCGTCGTCGACGACGAGGACGCGGACGTTCGAGCCGTCAGGACGCTACAGGGCAGGAACAGCGGTGCTCATGACTCCGAGTCTGCGCCACCTGACTGTGTCCTTTCAATGCCGTTTCTGTGACGTTTCTGTGTGAGCGGCGAGCGGTGTCGTCCCACATGGCGCCGATGCACACCGAGTGGGAGCGGGACGGGGAGGTCGACGTCGCATTCGGATGCGGTGGTGTTGCTCGCGGCGCTGCGCGCTCGTTCGTCGCCGAGACGGCCGCCGGGCCGATCGCGATGGCTCCGCCGGCCGATCTCCTCGGCGAGGTCGTCGATCGGGTGCCGCTCGTCGACGCCGTGGTACTCGCCGACGCGGTGCTCGCGCGTCATGAGCTGATGGCGAAGGACATGCTGAGCGAGTGGTCGACGAACCCACGCCTGCGCCAGGTTGCCCGTCTCGCCGACGGGCGCGCCGAATCGCCGATGGAGGCGCGCCTGCGTCCGTTGTTCGTGCTGGCGGGCTTGCCGACGCCGGTGCTGCAGCACCCGGTACGCATCGAGGGAGTGAACCGGCGCTTCGACCTCGCACATCCGCAGTGGCACCTCGCACGCGCACCGTGTGGGGAAGACGTGACGCCGCGTCGTCCCACTCGGCGTAGAACTGCACCGAGTGGGGAGAACCCCGACACTCGACGTCCCACTTGCCGCGCATCTGCGACAAGTGGGACGTGTGGTCGGCGCTCCTGCGGACGGACCGTCAGCGGGTGGCGACGACCTTGCGCAGCTGCGGGCGCGGGTCCGGAGCGGACAGGCGGGCGGCGTCGGATGCCTCGTCGGTGTCGAGCTCCTGCGACTTCACCTCGGCAGCGACCCGCTCGGTGTACGACTCGACCTCGGCGTCGCGCTGCTCCTGCGTCCAGCCCAGGATCGGCGCGATGATGTCGGCGACCTCGGCGGCCGCGTCGACGCCGCGGTGCTTCGTCTCGATCGACATGCGCGTGCGGCGCGCGAGGACGTCCTCGAGGTGCATCGCACCTTCGTCCGTGACGGCATACGCGATCTCGCAGCGCAGGTACTCGTCGGCGTTCGTGACGGGCTCGAGCAGCGACTCGTCGTCCTTCGACAGGGCGAGCACGTCGTACAGCTTCGAGCCGTAACGGTTGAGCAGGTGCTCGATGCGCCACTCGGGCAGGCCCGACTCGGCGGCGATCTCGTGCTTGAGGTTGAGCATCGCGGCGTAACCGTCGGCGCCGACGAGCGGCGTCACCTCCGTCACCGACTCCTTGATCGGGCCGAGGTCCTGGGCCGCGGCGTCGACGGCGTCGGCGGCCATGACGCGGTACGTCGTGTACTTGCCGCCGGCGATCGAGATGAGGCCCGGCTGCGGACGCGCGACGGCGTGCTCGCGCGACAGTGCGGAGGTGTCCTCGCTCTCGCCGGCGAGCAGCGGACGCAGACCGGCGAACACGCCGAGGATGTCGTCACGCGTCAGCGGCGAGGCGAGCACCGTGTTGACGTGCTCGAGGATGTAGTCGATGTCCTTGCTCGTCGCGGCGGGGTGCGCGACGTCGAGCGCCCAGTCGGTGTCGGTCGTGCCGATGAGCCACTGCTGGCCCCACGGGATGACGAACAGCACCGACTTCTCGGTGCGCAGGATCAGGCCGACCTCGCCGGCGATGCGGTCGCGCGGGACGAGGATGTGCACGCCCTTCGACGCGCGCACGCGGAAGCGGCCCTTGCCACCCGTCATCTTCTGGATGTCGTCGGTCCACACGCCCGTGCAGTTGATGACGACCTTGGCGCGCACGTCAGCCGTCTCGCCGGTCTCGACGTCGCGGATCTTCGCGCCGACGACACGGTCGGCCTCGGTGATGAGCGAGACGACCTCGGTCGAGTTGCGCACGATCGCGCCGTACTGCGCGGCGGTGCGGGCGACCGTCATCGTGTGACGTGCGTCGTCGGCCTGGCAGTCGTAGTAGCGGATCGAGCCGACCATCGCGTCGTTCTTGAGGCCGGGGAACATCTTCATCGTGCCGCTCTTCGTCAGGTGCTTCTGACGCGGGACGGAGCGGGCGCCGCCCATCTGGTCGTACATCGCGATACCGGTCGCGACGTACGGACGCTCCCACGCGCGGTGCGACAGCGGGTACAGGAACGCGACGGGGTGGACGAGGTGCGGCGCGATGCGCGTCATCATGAGCTCGCGCTCCTTGAGCGCCTCGGCGACGAGCGCGAAGTTGAGCTGCTCGAGGTAGCGCAGGCCACCGTGGAATAGCTTCGAGCTGCGGGACGACGTGCCGCTCGCGAAGTCGCGGGCCTCGACGAGACCCGTGCGCAGACCGCGCGTGACGGCGTCGAGCGCAGTGCCGGCGCCGGTGACGCCACCACCGATGACGAGGACGTCGAGCTCACGCTCGGTGAGTTCGCGCCAGGACTCGGCGCGCGAGCTGGGGCCCAACTGTGCGCTGTACGGGTGCATGGTCATCGAAAACCTCCACTGCCGGGTCGAAGGCGCGTCGGAGATCGCCGAGCCGCGCCGATTCTCTGGTCTTCCTTCAGCTTAGACCCGCCTGTTCGTCCCCGATACCGCCTGCGGGGGTGTCATTCCTCACCGGACGGCGGCGCAGCTCGCCGGGCCGCGTGGGCCACGCCCTGCCACGTGGGCCTCTCCCGGCAGCGTGGGCCTCTCCCGGCAGCGTGGGCCGCGACGAACTGCGCGAGTCCGATCGACCTGGTGGGTGGTCGACGAGATCGGTTGAGGTGCCGCTGGCCCCGTGCGAGCATGGGCGCAGAAGTAGACACGATCTCGAGGAGCTGTCTCATGGAGCACGCCATCACGTGGGTCCTGTGGGCCGTCACCGCCGTCGTTCCCTTCCTGGGCCTGGCCTGGTGCCTCACGTCGCCGCCGGCCGAGGTGCGTCGCACGCCTGAGATCGCTGAGACCTCGCCCGAGCGCTGACGTCGTCCCCGGCTGTCCCGAGGCGTGGGAACCGCCCCGGCTGCTTGATCCCTTGCGCGTGCCAGGGCCACGATGACGGGTGTGACGCGGAACATGTCCCCGTCCGACCTGCCGGGGTGCGCCTGACGTAGGCTTCATCGGTAGCATGAGTGGTGGTCGTCACATGCCACCGTCGAACGTCGAGAAAGGCACCCATGAGCCTCGGTCAGGTCTTCGTCAGCGAACTTCTCGGGACGGCGATTCTCATCGTCCTGGGTGTCGGAGTGGTGGCCAACGTGCTGCTGCCCCGCAACGGAGGCTTCGGGGGAGGGCCTCTGATGATCAACATCGGGTGGGGCTTCGCCGTCTTCGCCGGTGTCTTCGCCTCGTACAAGTCGGGCGCGCACCTCAACCCGGCCGTCACTCTGGGCATCCTCGCCTCGGGGGCCGATGAGTACGCGAAGGGCGTCGACATCAGCGTCGCGTCGACCTTCGTGTATCTCGCGGCGCAGTTCATCGGCGGCTTCATCGGTGCCGTCGTCGTCTGGGCCGCCTACAAGAAGCAGTTCGACGATCACGAGGACGCCCCGACGAACGTCTTCTCGACGGCTCCCGCCGTGCGCGCGCCGTTCTGGAACGTCGTCACCGAGGTCGTCGGCACGTTCATCCTCGTCTTCACGATCCTCGCGTTCACGAAGACCCCGAGCCAGGCCGGCCCGCTCAACGTCGCGTTCCTCGTCGTCGCGATCGGCGTCAGCCTGGGTGGCCCGACGGGTTATGCCATCAACCCCGCCCGTGACCTCGCTCCGCGTCTCGCGCACTTCGTCCTGCCGATCCCGCGCAAGGACGACTCCAACTGGGGTTACGCCTGGGTGCCGGTCGTCGGCCCCGTCATCGGTGGTGTGCTCGCCGGTCTCGCCGCCCACGCCTACATCGGCTGACGCAGAAGCGCACACTGGACACCAGCAGCATCGAACACGGATCGCACGAGGAGTGAACATGGCTGACAAGGCAGAGAAGAAGTACGTCGCCGCCATCGACCAGGGCACGACGAGCACGCGCTGCATGATCTTCGACCATGACGGCGAGGTCGTCGCCGTCGCGCAGATGGAGCACCAGCAGGTCTTCCCGAAGGCGGGCTGGGTCGAGCACGACGCCCTCGAGATCTGGACGAACACGCGCAAGGTCTGTGCCGAGGCCCTCGCAAAGGGTGACCTCGACTCCGACGACATCGCCGCCGTCGGCATCACCAACCAGCGTGAGACGACGCTCGTGTGGGACAAGAACACCGGCAAGCCGGTCTACAACGCGATCGTCTGGCAGGACACGCGCACCGACGCGATCTGCAAGGAACTCGCCGGTGACGCAGGCAGCGAGAAGTACAAGGACGTGTGCGGTCTGCCGCTCGCGACGTACTTCGCCGGCCCGAAGGCCAAGTGGATCCTCGACAACGTCGACGGCGCCCGCGAGAAGGCCGAGAAGGGCGACCTGCTGTTCGGAACGATGGACACGTGGGTCATCTGGAACATGACGGGCGGGCCGAAGGGCGGCGTCCACGTCACCGACGTCACCAACGCCTCACGCACGATGCTGATGAACCTCGACACCCTCGAGTGGGACGAGGACATCGCGAAGGACATGGGCATCCCCATGTCGATGCTGCCTGAGATCCGCAGCAGCAGCGAGGTCTACGGCAAGGTGCGTCACCGCGGCATCCTCAAGGACGTGCCGATCTCCGGCGCGCTCGGCGACCAGCAGGCCGCGACGTTCGGCCAGGTCTGCTTCGAGCCCGGCACCGCGAAGAACACGTACGGCACGGGCAACTTCCTCATCCTCAACACGGGTGAGGAGAAGGTGATGAGCAAGAACGGCCTGCTCACGACCGTCTGCTACAAGATCGGCGACGAGAAGCCCGTCTATGCACTCGAGGGTTCGATCGCCGTCACCGGCTCGCTCGTGCAGTGGCTGCGTGACAACCTCAAGCTCATCAAGGACGCCAAGGAAGTCGAGAAGTACGCGAAGGAGGTCGACGACAACGGCGACGTCTACGTCGTCCCCGCCTTCTCCGGCCTGTTCGCGCCGCACTGGCGTAGCGACGCGCGCGGCGCCATCGTCGGCCTCACCCGCTTCGCGAACCGCGGCCACATCTGCCGCGCCGCCCTCGAGGCCGTCGCGTTCCAGAGCCAAGAGGTCGTCAAGGCAATGAACGCCGACTCCGGCGTCGACCTCACCGAGCTCAAGGTCGACGGCGGCATGGTCGTCAACGAGACACTCATGCAGTTCCAGAGCGACCTGCTCGACGTCGACGTCATCCGCCCGAAGATCAACGAGACAACCGCGCTCGGCGCCGCGTACGCCGCGGGGCTCGCCGTCGGGTTCTGGAAGGACCTCGACGACTTGCGCCGTCAGTGGGCCGAGAGCAAGCGTTGGGAGCCGTCGATGGACGACGCAGAGCGTCAGCGTCTGCTCAAGCGCTGGGGTCAGGCCGTCGAGCGCACGCTCGACTGGGCTGAGTGATCGCCCACCCCTGACCGACGACCGCACCCCCTGCCTCGGTGCAGGGGGGGCGGTCGTCGGTCGTCGCGGTGCGGTGAAACGTCCCCGGTGGGCGGCGTTGCTCGGTAAGGTTCGAGACATGTTCGTCGTCAGCGTGTGCAGCCTCAAGGGCGGGGTGGGCAAGACGTCCATCGTGCTCGGCCTCGCCGCCGCAGCGCGGGCGAGGGGGCTGACGACGCTCGTCGTCGACCTCGATCCGCAGGGGGATGCGACGTACGCGTTGGGCGTCGACGCTCCCGGGGCCGTCAGTGCTGACGTGCTGGAGCGGCCGAAGCGCAAGGTGCTCGAGCGCGCCATCGTGCCGGCCGGCTGGCCGCGCGGCAACGCCGATCTGCACGTGCTGCCGAGTTCGGACGCGACGGCGAACCTCGACAGGCCCGACGCCGACGGCGAGCAGTTGCACACGCTGCGCACCGCGCTCGGCAAGCTCGACTACGACCTCGTTCTCATCGACGCGCCGCCGTCCCTGAGCGGCCTGACGCGCAGTGCGCTCGTCGCGAGCGACCGCGCCGTCGTCGTGACGGAGGCGGGTGCGTTCGCCGTCAACGCCGTGACGCGACTGTTCGCGGCGATCGACGAGATCCGCCGCACCGAGGCCGGCGGGTTGCAACCGCTCGGCATCGTCCTCAATCGGTACAAGCCGTCGATGGCGGAGCAGCGCGCGCAGCGGGCCGCGCTCGAGCGCGCGTTCGGCCCGCTCGTGCTCTCGCCGACGCTGCCCGATCGCGCGGTCGTCCCGAAGGCTCAGGGAGCACGTGCACCCCTCGACGCGATGTCCGGTGGCGCCGCGGCGCTCCAGGGCTTCGAGCTTCTCCTCGGACGCATCGAGCGAGCGTCGCGGCTGACGCGTCGCAGTGATCGGCGGGCGTCCGCGTCAGCATGACGCGTTTCTCATCGCCGACCCGCGCAACCCACATGGGTCTCATGCGTCTATACGGTCATGAACGGGGTGGACGGACGGCGCGTGGGGTGCGTGCCGAACGACAAGAGGATCGGCGCAGCTGCGCCACGATCCACCGCCATGACACCCTGTAGAGTCGGAACCTATGCATCGCTGAGCCCGGCGGGTTGCGCCCGCGCCCCGCGCCGAAGGGCGAGTCCACGCGCCCAACACGTGACGGGAGGAGACGCCATGACGTCGATCGTCGTGCCCATCCCCCTGCCGCCGTGGGCGATGACGGCCGGGGACGCGACCTCCCGTCGCGCGCGTCGCGACGGCGACGCTGCGTCGTCCCGCCGCGATTCCGCGGCCGGCATGCCGGATGACGGCCACGGCGAACCCGAGGGTCTCGACCTCGACGAGCTCTACACGAGCACCTACCACGACATGGTTCGGCTGGCGCGGCAGTTCGTCGACGACGTCGAGTCGGCGCAGGACGTCGTCCACGACGCGTTCCTGGGCCTCTACCGCAACCGTCACAACCTCGAATCGCCGGCGAACGCGCGCGCCTACCTGCGCACGGCCGTGATGAATCAGGCGCGCTCGGCGCTACGCCGTCGACGCACCGCGCGCGAACACATGGCCGTCGCCGAGCCCGAGACGGCACCCGGCTCCGACGAACCCGTCCTCCTCGCCGACGAGCACGCCGAGGTGCTGCGTCACCTCGACGCGTTGCCGGCGCGGATGAAAGAGGTGCTCGTCCTGCGTTACTGGGAGGGGCTCAGCGAGGCAGAGATCGCGAAGACCCTCGGCATCAGCACAGGAACCGTGAAATCGCAGGCTTCCCGCGCGATGAAGAAACTGACGGTATCCATGCGAGGCAACGATGGGTGAGTTGCGACCTGACGACTTCACCGCCTTCGAAGCGACGCTTCGAGAGGCGCTGTCGGCGCGGGCCCACACCGTCAGCCCCGCGACGCTCAACGTCGCGAAGATGGAAGCGCTGCGCGAAGCCCTGACGATGCCGCATGGGGCGGGAGGCTCCGGTTCTACGGGCTCGTCTGGTTCGTCCGGCGGCTCGGGTGGGTCCGGCGGTATCGGCGCGGGTGGCAGCGTGAGCACCTGGGCCGCAGGTGGACTCGTCCTCACCGCCGCAGCGTCGTCAGCGTTCGGCCTCGTCTACATGGGCAAGGATTCGGCGCGGTACGAGACGCGCACCGCTGCGTCCCAGACGAGCGCTGCCGGCTCGCAGGGCGCGCCGCCCACCTCCGGCGCGCCGTCCGCGACGCAGCCGACGGGCGCGGCGTCGTCCGAGGCGACGAATTCGTCTTCGGCGTCGGTGGCGTCGTCGACGGCAGGTACGTCCGATGTGTCGACGGCTCAGCTGGCGGCGAGCGATGCCGGCGCCAGCCGTTCACGAGCTAACGGCGCGACGTCGCTGCCGCCTGTGCCCGCGCGCTCGGTGGCGGCCGCGCCGAGCGCTGACGCCGTCCCGACGGTGCAGCCGACGAGCGCGCCGTCGACGCCCACCGGGCCGGGCACCGTCGTGGCCGACCCTCCGGCGACGAGCCATTCGACCACGAGTGACGTCCCCACCGCATCGTCGACGGCTGCCCCGACGACGAGCACCGTGCCGCCCGTGACGCCGACGTCACCGGTCCAGCCAACTTCGTCACGTCTCACGGCACCGACGACGAGCATGGTCGTTCCGCCGACGACAGCGGAACCGACATCACCGCAGCCGACGAGCTCGGATCCGACGTCGCCGACGACGAGCATCATCAACCCGCCGACGACGACGGAACCG